>CALEWN010000167.1 GCA_937925385.1 uncultured Senegalimassilia sp. | reverse complement strand
CCGTACAGGGTGACGCCTTCGGAGGACACCCACGTGGTGCCGAACGCGCGCACGGCACTTTCGAAGTCGCTGACCACGGCGATCAGGATGTTGATGGCCACGATCACGAACGGGAAGCACTTGAACCACTCGGCGTTGCCTAGCTTGCCCCAGTGGTATTTCAAGATCATGAAGCCGATGCATCCGGCGGTTGCCGCGTAGAGCTTCGCATAGTGGAACCAGCTGTTCATGTACAGGTACGTCGGGTTGTTCAGCGCCCAGTCGGCACCGGCGGCGGCGCCGGCGTAGATGGCGATGAAGTAGCCGGTCAGGATGGCGGGGATCACCAGAAAGCAGGTGATGCCGCCGGCCTTCGTGCGGCGTGCGACCTCGTTGAACCCGATGAGAGCCAGAAAAACCACCACCCATCCGATCCACTGGTAGACGGCGGTGTCGCCGTAGACTTGGAACAACATGATGACCTCCCTTGAGTCGATACGCTCTCGCATCCGGCGTTTCGGGCGTACGATGCCCGGGGCCGCATGCGATGCCCCTTTCACCAGGCGTTTTACCTGGTTGTTCCCTGTGTTGGCTGGTAACCGTTAACCGGTTTGCACCGGTTTTCGCACAGTTTCGCGCTCCATGTGAAGCGTTTGCGCGATGATGTCGCACAGCACCTCGTCGGGCGCGTCGCGGTGCGTTCGCACGTAGCCGCAGATGCCCATGATCAGTATGTAGAACGTCTCGTAGACGTGGTCGATGTCGATGGGGTGGTTTTGCGCGTAGTCCTGCACGGTGGTTTCCACGAAGTAGGCGGCCATGCGGTCGGCCACGCGGTTGATGAACTCCAGGTACAGCGACGCGTTCTCGTGCGTGTCGAGCGCGCGGCGGAAGCTGGAGTGTTCGAAGACGCCTACGCGCATAACGGTGACCACGCCCGCCAGGCTGCCCTCAATATCGCCGGGGGTGCGCTGCTCGTTCCAGAACTGCAGCGACTCGATGTAGTCGTTCACGAAGTCGTCGATGACCGCGGATGTGACCTCCTGCTTGTCGCGGAAGTAGTGGTAGAACAGCGACCGCGCCACGCCGCAGCGTTCGCTGATGTCCTTCACCGTTGTGGCGGACAGGCCCTGCTCCTCGTAGAGCTGCCGCGCCGCGTCGACGATCTGCTGCCGCCTTTCGTCGCTCATCCGTGCCACCTCCCCTTGGTGCGCGTTTGCTGCGTCGTTGCGCGCCGCGCGCATTGCGTTCCCTGTGCCCTTTGGGGCACGTGTTGCTGCGCGCGTTTCGCGATTTCCCGGGTGCGCGTCCGCGACGTGCGGGCGTTTCCCCAGGTGCGCGCTTTGTTTTCCCCTTGGCGCTCATCGCGTTTCCCGTTCCCCTCGGGTACTTGCGATGGGCATAGCATACGGGGTGCGTTGACGCAGCGTCAATGAACACATTTGCAGAAACGTCAAACATTTGATGGAGAAATCTTGCTATTATGCGGCCATCACGTTCACAGGTGCAACGAAAAGCATGCAAGTGTGAAAGGAGGGCGTGATGGAGACGAACGAACAGGCGAAGGCGAAGGGTGGCAAGCGCCGCCGGGCTCCCATCGTGTGCGCGGTGGTGGCCGTGGTGCTCGTGTGCGCCGGCGGCGGGTTCTACGTGTGGCATAACCAGCCCAGTTTCTGCAACGCGATCTGCCACGAGCCCATGGACTACTACGTGGACGGCTACTACGGCAATGGCGATGCGGCCCACGCGCAGCTGGCCGTGGCGCATCAGCAGGAGGGCGTCACGTGCCTGCAGTGCCACGAGGCAACGCTCGAGGCCCAGGTCAACGAGGGAATGGCATGGGTTTCCGGGTCGTTTGAGACGAACGCCGACGGCAGCTTGGCGCCGCAGCTGATCACCGCGGACAAGCAGCAGTGCGCGACCGCCGGGTGCCACGACTGGAACGACGTGGTGGCCGCCACCGAGGACTGGGGCGGTCAGGCGGGCGTGAACCCGCACAGGTCGCACCAGGGCGAGGCCATCGATTGCAGCAACTGCCATAGCGTGCACGGCCAGTCGGTCATGTACTGCAACACGTGCCATAGCTGGAAGGTGCCGGAAGGCTGGAACAGCCCGGCCAAGTAGCGCAGATCCGCTTGCCGTATTCGGGCAAGCCGGTTTCGGAAAGGAAGGACCGACATGAGGAAGACGACAGCAGCGGCCTGCGGCGCGACGGCGCTTGTGCTGGGGCTTTCGGGTTGCGGCGCATCGTTCGAGGGTTCGGGGTCCAAAGACGCCGCAAGCGCCGAGCAGCTGGCCATGCACGCCGACGATCCGTGGGACGCGATGGTGCAAATCGACCCGGTCAAGAAGTGCGACACGCCGTTGCGTGACGGGGTGTACACGGGCACGGGCAAGGCCATGGCCGGCAACGTGACCGTTACGCTCCTGGTCGACGACAACCGCATCACGTGCCTGGAAACCGCTCAGGACGGCGAGACGCAAAGCGTCGGCGGCTTCGAGGCGGTGCGCGACGGAACCTTCGCCAAGATGATCGAGGCCGCGCAGGGCTCGGATATCGACACCGTCAGCGGGGCCACCATCACCACCGCGGGCGTGAAGCAGGCCGTCGACGACGCCCTGGCTCAGGCGGCGGATACGCCCGCCGACCAGGCGAAATCGGGCAACTAGGAAAGGGGAGGACATGAGCAAGCATGATAGCGAAGCGCGCGGCATCACGCGACGCGGCTTTCTCAGCGCCGCTTGCGCCGTAGTGGGCGGCACGGCGGCGACGGCGGCCATGCCCGCGGCGGCGCTGGCTGTGGAGCAGGGCGTCATCGGCGATTGGGCGGCCCACGGCTCGAAAAACGTCGCCGTGCCCGACAGCGCCGCCACCAACGGCAGCGGCACGGACGGCACGTATCGTGAGCACAACGCCGCAGCGTTCCCGGCAAACGACGCCACGCCCATCGCCCCGCGCGCGGTCCCCGAAACGTGGGACTACGAGTGCGACGTGTGCGTGGTGGGCGCGGGCGGCGGCGGGCTGAACGCGGCCGCGCGTGCGGCTGAGCTGGGCGCCGACGTCATCTGCGTGGAGGCGCTGGGTTTGCACGGCGGCAACGCGCAATCCGCGGGCATGTGCGGCATCCTGGGCGGGTATTCCGGCCAGAACAAGAAGCACTTCGCCTTCCCCAGCTACCCCTTTGACGCGCAGGCGCTGACCGATTGGGCCATGGACGAGTATCATTACGCGGCCGACCCGAAGCTCATCTATAAGATCGCCAGCGAAGGCGGCAAAAGCCTGGACTGGATGGCCGACTGCGGCGTGCGCTGGCGTTTGGGCGAGGTGCCCGTGTACGTGGCGCCGAAGAACGCCACGCTCGACCATCACGTACTGAAGATGAAGGACGCCACCGACGCCATGTTCGCCTTCGGGCAGAGAAACGGCGTGCGCTACAAGTTCCAGTGCCCGGCAACGGCGCTCGTGCGCGACGATTCGGGGCGCATTGTGGGCCTGGTGGCGCGCGAGGATTTCGACCGTGAGGTGTACATCCACGCCAAGGGCGCCGTCATCCTGACGGCCGGCGGCTTCTGCAACAACAAGGCGCTGCTGGAGAAATACATCCCCACGGCGGCCATGGGCTGCGCATCGAGCTACCTGGTGGGCGGCGAAACGGGCGAGTGCTTCCGCATGGGCCTGGGCGCGGGCGCCGATGTGTCGGGGTTCAACAGCTCGGCCAGCTTCGACGGCGGCGTTGACTGGCAGGCCGAAGGCGGCCAGTGGGCGCGCTTCCTGTACGACGGCATGACGCAGCTCTCGCGCCAGCCGTGGCTGACCATCGACCGTTGCGGCAACCGCCTTCGCTATATGGACAGCCGCGTGGCCGAGGACGGCGCGAACGCCATCTACGCCCTGGGCGACCTGGCCACCATCCAGATGACGCCTCCGGGGCATCGCAGCTACATCATCTTCGACGCCGATTACGAGGATCACCTGGCGGGGTTTGCGCAGGAGCATTGCCGCAAGCTCATCACGCCCGACCTGGAGCAGATCGACAAGGTGCCCGAGCATTACCGCGATTGGCATCACGGCGTGCAGGACGCCATCGACGCCGACGTGCTCAAGCGCCGCGACACGCTTGAGGAGCTGGAGGCCGATCTGGGCTTCGCGCCCGGCGTGCTCACCGAGGCGGTGGCGAAGTGGAACGAGTGTTGCGAGCGCGGCGAGGACGACTTCATGTACCCCATGCCGCCCGAGTGGCTGCACGCCATCGTGAAGCCGCCGTTCTACGGCTGCCGCATCGGCGGCAACCTGTACGGCACGAAGGCCGGCCTGCTGATCAACGACCAGATGCAGGTTGTGGGAACGAACGGCCTGGTCATCCCCGGTTTGTACGCCGGCTGGCACACCGCCGGCGGCGCGTGCGGCGAGAACAGCTACATCGGCGACCCGATTCTGGGCTCGCTCATGGGCGACGTGGGGCTGGCGTTTTGCGGCGGGTACCTGTGCGGCACCTCGGCCGTGGAGCACGAATTGCAAGGCGCGAAGTAGGGAAGGGGCGTGACGGAAATGAAGGATTCCATGCGCACGATGGCGCGACCGTACGCCATCTTGTTCGCCATCGCGCTGGTGGTGGCGCTGCTTGCCCGCATCGGGCTTGCGGTGATGGACGCCGCCGGATGGCTGGCGTACGACTACATCTCGGCGTCGGGCGTGCCCATGCTCGACGTGATCTGCTCGATCTTGACCGGCTCGGCGTTTGTGGCGTTCCTGTTCGCGGCGGCGCTCACGCTGATGGTGTCGGCGGCCGGCGCGGTGCTGCAGGCGGCACTGTTCGCGAAGGGCGTCGAGGGCGCCGGCAGGCCGGCGGCGGCGTTTTTGTGGGGCTGGGCCGCGGCGGCGGTATCGCTGGTGTGCCTGTTGGTGGTTACCAGCGGCATTTTGAGCGGCGTGCAGGTGGGCTCCATGAGCAGCAAGCTGCCGGGTGCGGGTGCGCTGGTGCTGGCGGCGGTGTGCTTCACGGCGTTTCTGGGCACGCTTCTGGGTGCGGCTTCGCAGGTCATGTGCGCGTGCATCTCGCGTGCCGGCGGGCGTGCGAGCTGGAACCTGGTGGGTGCGGCGGCCGCGTGCGGCGCCGTGGTCATGGTGCTGACGGTGCTCACGTTCGCGGCCATCAATACGGCCAGCCCGAACGTGGCGGCCGTGGGCGGCCTGCTGGCGGTGGATTGCGTGGTGAACGTGGCGCTGCTGCTGGCGGCGGGCCTGGGATTCTTCCTGGTGAAATACTTCCTGGACGGCGGCAGCTGGGCGTCCTCCGCCTTCAACCGCCACCTGTACAACAGCAGCGGCCAGCTTGCCAGCGGCACGGTGCTGGACCGGGACGGGGATGTGCTGCCCCGCGATCAACGCGCGAGATTTGACCTGCTTGCGCAAACCCTGCAGCCCGCATAACTGTAAGGTTTGTTTGGCTGGCACCCAGCTTACGCGGCGGGTGATTGCTGGTTTGCGAATCGTGGTTTTGGGAGGAGGCGCGGCATGCGCGAGCTTTGTACCGTAACGTTTCAGGCGTTCGATACCCTGTGTGCCGTGTCGGCCGACGTCGATGCGGTTGGGTTGCGCGAGATTGAGACGCTTTGCGCGCGATATGAGCTGCTGCTGAGCCGCTTCAACCCGGATAGTCGGCTGTTCGCGCTTAACGCTGCGGCGGGCAAGTGGATCGATGTGGGTGACGAGCTTGCCGACGTTTTGCGTGCTGCGCTGGGATATTGCGAGCGCACGGGCGGGCTGTTCGACATCACCATGGGAGGCGTGTGCCGCCTATGGGATTTCAGGCGCGGCATTGTGCCCGACGGTGCCGCCATTGCCGAAGCGCTCGCGCACGTCGACTGGCGCAACGTGCAGGTTGAAGGGATACGGGCGCGCATCACCGACCCGCAGGCAACGATTGACCCGGGCGGCATGGCAAAGGGCTATATCGCAGATAGGGTGATTGACCTGCTGAAACGCCGCGGCGCAACCACCGGTGTGATCAACTTGGGCGGCAACGTGGCCTGCTTGGGCAGCAAGCCCGACGGCAGCGCATGGAACGTAGGCCTGCGCGCGCCCGTCCCTTCGGGCGGCAGCTTGCAAGCCGCATCGTTCACCAGCGTTTCCGTACGCGGGAAGTCGGTAGTGACTAGCGGCGTCTACGAGCGCACCTTCATGCGCAACGGCCGCGTGCTTCACCATATCCTGGACCCCCGAACGGGCAAACCAGCGGAAACGGACGTGCTATCCGCAACCGTCATAGCCGACAAGTCAATCGATGCCGACGGCTACACCACCGCACTCATCATCATGGGCGCCGACGAAGCCCTAACCTTCGCCGAGCAAACTCCCGGCATAGAAGCTATCCTTCTAACCACCAACGCCCACCTACTAAAAACCACCGGCATGCAAGGTGAAGACGTGGACAAGGAAGCGAGGTTGTAACCGATGCAGCTGGTTTCTATAATGGATATACATAGATATCCATTCTTGGGAGGTAGCCCTATGGACGCAGTGCTCGGCAAATGGGGGAACAGCAAGGCCTTGCGAGTTCCAAGCGAACTTTGCAATCAGCTTGGAATCGACGTCGGCAGCGTTGCGAAGGTAACCGTCAATGAATCTTCTCGGTCTCTCACGTTTTCGTTTGAAGCACCGCAACAAGCTTACTCGCGGAGCAAGCGAATGACTATGGAAGAGTTTGCCGCAGGCTGGAAAGGTCCCAAAGTCGGTAAAGAATGGGGCGGCAGCGATGTCGGAGCCGAGGTGGTCGAATGACCTTATACGAACAAGGTGACATCATCGAAGTTCATTTCGACCCCACCCTTGGACATGAGCCGAAGAAAATGCGGCCCGCTTTAGTGGTATCTGTTGGATATTTTAATAACGTCCTCTCAAGCCTTACCGTGGTGTGCCCCATTACATCAACGGTTAACGGGCATCCCCTACATGTAGAGATAGCCAGCGGTAATGCCGTACATGGATGCGTATGCTTAGAGCAAATACGCGCTATCGATTTGAGCAGCCCCAAACGTCACACCAAGAAAACAGGGTTATCAATGGATACGGAAACCATGACGCGAGTGCTCGATGGCATCGGCGCCATGTTCGGCATCTAATTGCGGCAAGGGCTCAGCTCGAATGCTCGAACTAGGCCCGCCTGCTACAAACCACCGGCATAACCACCGAAGGCGCAAGGCTACAGGTTGGGTAGGTGATGTACGGGAATACCACGTAGCGCTGCAAAGGGTACAAGCTATCGATTGGGGCCTTTTCCAGATATAAAAAAATGCGGGAGGACGCCCCCCGCTGCTTGGAAGAAGCATCTCGCGATGCCTCCGATACCTTCTTACCATGCCAGCCATGTTCTTGTCCGGGCTGTTTCGAAGATTCACGTGGCCGTGTTGAGATCCCTTCAATAAGCCTTGCATGAGGCGTTCCAGAACAGGGTATGGCAGTAAGTGGTGCCGTGATTTGATATAGTGCCGTTATCGCGGTGCGCACGTAAGGAGGGTTCTTGTGCCGATTTGCGTTTCCGTTGAGGAGATGACGAATGCAGCTGCATTCGTCGAAACGGTTCTGGCTGCTCGCAAGCTTACGAATGGCATATTCAAATCAGCTCTTGCCGTTTTCGACTTCGGCGATTACTTCTTCGTAGCCTTTTAGCGCTGCGAAGGGCATGAACTGGCTGCCTCGGTCGGGTGAGGGGACCGACACGCGCACGCCGTCGGCAGCTACGCGTTGCGCTATGCGGTCGAGCACCTGCGCGCGGTATTCGCGCTCGTCGGCCGACAGGCTCGGCCACACGTCCGGCGTGGGCAGGCCGGCGGCAACGCGTGCCTGATCAGGGCTAAGCACGATGCCCGCCTACCTGGTTGTTGCGCTCCATGGCGTTCGCCTCCTCCTTCAAGCTTGTGGCTTTCAGCAGCGCGTTCGCGCCGAACCGCTTGCGCACGTCTACCATGGCTCGCGACAGGGCTGCCTGCTTGCGCTCGTTCGCGGCATCGTCGAACAGCGTGGGCTGCACCTTCTCGGCGGGTATCAGGTCCGCCAGCGCTATGTTCACGCGGCGAATGGAAAGCCCCGACGTCACGCGGGCGCGGTAGATCTCCAGCACGGCGTCGGTCAGCGTATCCGCGGCGTTGGTGGGTTTGGACAGCTTCGCCGACCCGCCCGCGCCGGCGGCCGCGGCGCCGAACGGCCCGCACTTCTCCCACGACTGGTGGGGGAAATTGCTGGCCGAATACCCCACGTACACGCTTGCCACCTGGGCGCATAGCCCTTTCTCTACCAGTTCGAGCGCGCTGCTGAGCACCATCTCGCGCAGCAGCGTTTCTACCTCGCGGCAGCTATAGTCGCGCATGAGCACCTGACCGTTGGTCAGCGAATGGCCGCGTGGGCGGTAGCTGCGCGCCTGCTCGACGGTGCACGCCTCAAGGCCCCACGCGTGGTCGATAAGATATTCGGCGTTTTTGCCGAACTCGCGGCGCAGCACCTTGGGATTGACGGCGCAAACCCCCGCAAGGTCGTACGCGCCGTGCTTGGCCAGGCGGCGAGCGATGCCCGGCCCGATGCCCCAGATGTCGGTGAGCGGGCGGTGGAACCAGATCTCGCGCTTGAACGATTCGTCGTCAAGCTGACCGATGCCGTCGCTGGCGTGCTTCGCGCAAATGTCGAGCGCCACCTTTGCCTGGAACATGTTCGGCCCGATGCCGGCCGTGGCGGTGACGCTGGAAACCTCGAAGGCGCGCCGCATCAGGCGTTTTGCGAACGTGCGCGCGTCGGTGCGGTAGAGGCGCAGGTAGGGCGCAGCGTCGATGAAACACTCGTCGATGGAGTACACCTGCAGGTCCTGTGGGCTGACAAGCTCAAGGTAGCTGCCCACGATTTCGCCGCTGACCTGCATGTATCGTTTCATACGGGGGACGGCGGTCAGGTACTCGATGCCCGGCGGGATGTCGCGCACGCGGCAACGGTTGCGCACGCCGACGGCCTTCATGGCGGGCGTGATGGCAAGGCAGATGGTGTTCGCGGAACGGTCGGGGTCGGCTACCACTAGGTTGGTGGTGAACGGGTCAAGGCCGCGATCGGCGCATTCCACGCTGGCGTAGAACGACTTCAAGTCGATGCATATAACGCAACCCGAGGTTTTGCGCAAATCCGTCACCCGCCAATCCTTTCCGTTTCTCCATCGTTTGTTCGCTAGCAATTTTCGAACGCGCGTTCGATAATACCATAGCGATGGATTTTATGACGAAAGACGGCGAAAGACGAGGCGTGCACAAAATGTACGTCAACGTCGTGCTGCACGTGAACGACGAGGGGCGCATCGACCCGCTTGCGGTTATATGGCCTGATGGGCGTACGTTTCGCATCGACGAGGTGCTCTACCGCGGGGAGCCGGGGCAAATGCAGAAGGCGGCGAAAACGTCGCGCTTCCGTATCCGTTTCGGGCGAAAGGAAACCAATCTGTACCTGGAACGCCGCCAAGATTCGCCGGCGCTCGGCACCCCCGACGTCGACCGCTGGTGGGTCAACGCCATCGACAACACCCCGACTAAGCCTAGCTGTTAGGGGAGCGGGGCGTTGCCGCACGGCAGGATGCGCTTGGCAGCAGGGCGGTCAGCAACCCGCGGCGCGTGGTTGCCGCGGTCGGCGGTTTGTCGGGTTCTACTCAAGCAGCCCGCGGCGTGTGGTCGCAATATGGATTAGATTCCGCAAAATACGACATTTCCCATGAAAATGGATTTCAATCCATTTTCAGCGGCGATTCCGGCATTTTGCGGAATGGATTCCATTTTCGTAGCTTCAGCCATTGGCTACGCGCGCTCGTCTTCGGTTTCCGCATGGGCGGTGGCGAAAGCGGCTGCTCCGACCGCTGCTGCGGCGGCGACGGCTGCGGAGGCTGCTTTCAGGGTGCCGTCATCGCCGGTCGGGGCAAGGGGTTTGGGGTCGCCGACGTTGTTCGCCGGAGGCTGCGTTTCGGGCTGCTCGGGCTCGCCCTTCGGCGTGGGGTCGGGATCCGGCACGGGATCAGGCCCGACCTGCGTCGCGATTCGCCCCTGACCTGCGGCGTTCGCGTATTGCTGTCCGATAACGCCTTGTAGGTTCAGCTGCACGTATTCCATAAGCGCATCGTTGTCCAGGCCCAGCAGCGTGACCGGGTTCTTGCACAGCATGCTGTATGAACCGCCGCCTTCCACCAGGTAGTACGAGTGGCACACCAGCGTATACGCCGCTTGCGGGTCGATAGCCTTGCCGTGCAGCTTCGCCCGACGTACGCGGCGCTCTTTCGTGTCGTCTATGCCGATGAATGCGCTGCCCGAGTGCAAAACGGGCGAGTCGATATCGGTGCGGATGACGAACTCCAGCCCCTCGGAAACCTGGAGGAAGTCGCCATTGGACTCGGGCAAGCTACTGGCCGAAAGCTCAAGCGCATCAAGCAGGTCCTGGCCTGAAACGCTGGTGTAGCAAAGCTGGTTGTTGAAGGGGTTCACGTTGATGAGGTCGCCCTTCGTCACATTGCCGCGGTTGAGGTTTGCGCGAACGCCGCCGCCGTTGACGAATGCGATGTCTGCCATGACACCCGCGTTCGTCGCATAATAAAGGTACGCGTCGGTCACGAAGTCGCCAAGGTTCGTTTCGTGCGAACGTACGGCCCAGGTGTAGTCATCATCCTCGAACGCGTATAGGTCAACCTCGGACGCGCCGATCACGGTTCCCGTTTGAGCTTCGACATCCGCAACCTTCTCGTTGATGGTCGCCTGCACTCCGGCATCGCGCCCGAACGTCGCCTCCTGCACGTATGCGGGATCCCCGCTTTTGCGGGCCTCGCGCAGAAGCGTTGCCTCGAAGGCGGGCGTGCTGGCGGAGATGGTGCCGCCGTCCGGGTTGATGACGACCTGACCCACGCTGGAGAACTGCGTGCCCGTTTGCGTGATGATGACGTTTTTGCCTTCGGCATCCTGCTTGACCTGCACATATTCCTGATGCGAATGGCCGTCGATGATCACGTCGATGCCACGGCAGCGCTTCGCCAGCGCGTCGGATCGCCAGATGTCGGGCGATCCGTCCTGACCAAGGTGCGCCAGCAGCACAACGTAATCCGCGCCCGCTGCGCGCGCCTGATCGACGGCGTTTTGCACCGTCGCGGCAAGCGCTGCGCCGGTATCGTCCTCGCAAAAGCCCTATACGCACGTATCGTCGTCGTCGCTTCGCCAGAACGATTTCGGCGACGACGCCGTCAGCGTTGCCGGCGTGGTAACTCCCACGAACGCCACGCGCGCAGTGCCGCCGCCTGCAAGCGAATAGGCCTGAATGGCGTACGGGGCGAACATGAGCGTGGGCACCTCGGGGCGCTTATCGGTGAAGTTACAGCTCAGGTACGTGGCGTTTGCGCTGCCGACCAGGTGGTTGAACTGCGGCATCCCATAGTCGAACTCGTGGTTCCCGGGAATCACGTAGTCATATCCCGTGGCGTTCATGATGTCGACGAGTGCCTGGCCCTGCGTCAGCGTGCCCATGACGTTGCCTTGCACGGCATCGCCGGCATCCACAAGCGTGACGTTCCCGGTGCCGAAAACGCCTTTGCGGTCAGCAACGTAGCTTGCCAGCGCCGAATACCCCAGCGGTGTCGCTCTCTTTTCATCGGCTTCGCCAACGGCGCAGTGGACGTCGTTGGTGTGCAGGATGACGATAGCACTGCCCGCCTGCGCATCGTCGGCGAACGCACGCCGCGGCAACCCGAACACAGCGCTGCCTAAAGCGAAGGCGGTCGCGCCCGCAAGGAACTGACGACGGGAAAGCTCGTTGCTCATAAAGATGCTCCAATCTGCAAAGAGGTCGGGCAGGGCGAGCGCACAATCTGCGACGCGCAGCCGCGATATGTAGCTAGGTTTCATTTTCGCAGATTAAAGCCGCAAAATCGACAGCGCCGTAATAGGGAATGCGGCGCAAAAGCACGAAATAGAAAACGAGCCGAAGGGGAGTGCCCTTCGGCTCGTAAGCGCTTAGATGAACTTGCCCTTGCCGTGGTCGGCCATGTGCTGGATCAGCTGCGCGACCCAGCCGCGGAAGTCGCCCTTGCGGGGGACCAGCTTGCCATCCACCAGCACATAGCGCATGGAGAAATCCTGTGCCAAACG
>CALEWN010000166.1 GCA_937925385.1 uncultured Senegalimassilia sp. | reverse complement strand
CCCGATTCCGCCGAGGATATCCGGGTGCCGCAGGAAGACGCGCGCGCCAAGCAGGCTCGAGAAGATGCGATCGGCCAGGCCGAGGAGGTCAAGGAGCTGGCGCGGCGGGCCGAGGAGGCGGCTTTGCGGGCCCAAGACGCCAAGCAGCGCGCCTTCGAGCATGATTGCGGCGCCCGTCCGGGCTGGTGCATGGCCGAGCGCGCCGAGACCTTGGCGCATATGACGGGCACGCAAAACCCGGTGTACTCGAGCGTGGATGCGTGGTCGTTTTCCGTAGCGCTTCGTCGGGCGCAGGCGTATTACCCGGCGCGTCTGGCGGTCGAACGGCCCGAGGACGGCAGCGTGCAGGCTCAGGCGCAGTCGGCGTTGCGCAAGCGCTTCTACGCTTTCGCCGCACAGGAGGTGTCGCGCGGATATGTCAGGGAGGGCGATTCGTTCGAGGCCCTGTTCCCGCATCTGCCCGCCAATACCGCGCAGATGCGGGAGACCGAGTTGTTCACGCAAGCGGTGTATCCGGTGGGCGTAGCGGACGGCTCCCCCGTTCTGCATGCGTGGGATGGCTGCCCGAAGGCGGCGGGGTCGTCGTCGAGGGCCTCTCTTCGCGATATGGAGGCGGGCGCGTGGGAGACGTGCGCCGAATGCGGTTTCACGGCGGCAAGCCTTGGCAAGGTGGCGGCAGCCTCCACGTCGATAGGCAACGGTTTCGAGCACCACTACGAGCAGGTGGCGCTTGCCGCCGAGGAATACCAAAAGGCCCTTGAAGAGGGGGCGCCGGCGAAGCAGGAGGCGAAAAACCGCGTGTCCAAGCTGCTCGACCAGTTGTGCGATGCTTGCTTAAGCGTGGGGTCGTTTCGCATCGATGCGGATCCGCCCGGAGGCAAGGGGGTGGTCTGCCTTGCGGTGAACACGGGCCCCGATGCCCCCGACAAGGGGTTCGAGTCCGCGTTTGTGCAGGCGAGCGGTCAGCTAGGGTGCCGCGTGGCGATATCGGCGGCAACGCTGGTGGCCGATCCGTCCGGTGAGGGCCGAAGCGTCATAGCCTCTTTGACCGATGGCTTTGCGTCGGATTCGGCGCTTGCAGGGGTGTTGGGAGCCGCGGCGGGCGTTTGGTCGGGGGCGCTGAGCGCCTATGCCGACGGGCAATCGGCGCTGGATACGGCGGTTCGCGAGGGTTTGGGGGGTTTGCCCCTTATAAGCGCCTCCGGTTTGGGGGATTGGGCCGCCGATGCGCTTTCGGATGCGTTTCGCGCCGTGGGGCTTCAGCCGGCGAACCTGGATGGTGAACACGGCGCACGTCGCGCAGGCCGACGATGGGGCGTTTTGCGCCCGTTTGCTCGAGGTGAAGCGGCAGGCGGTCGAGCATCCGCTGATGTCCAACGACGTGTTCTCGTCGGTGGTCGGCGCCGTTCGCAGGGACGTGCTGCAGCGTTTCGATGCGTGGGGCGATTCCGTGGAAGTGGCGATCATCGACATAGGCGGCATTCAGGTGCCTGTAACGGTGGCCCTGCCCCCGGCGGTGAAGGAGTACGCCTCGGATGCCATCGGGGCTGTGGCCGACAAGCTTCTGCCCGTGTACGCGAGCGTGACGGGATTGCGGCAATGGGATTGATGGTCGATCGGATGCGTGCTGCCGGCAGGTCGTCCGGGCAGATGACGGTGGAGTTCGTGGCGGCGCTGCCCGTGCTCATAGCGGTTGCGGCCGTTTCAGTGAACGCCCTGACGTTTTTCGGATGGTGCGCGGCGTTCGATAACGACTTCCGCGATTTGATCCGGGTGTATGCCGCATCGCCGGCGTATGGGCAGGGCATAGGCGATACCTGCGCGCTCGTCGAGCGGGCCCTCGATGAACGGTTGAGCGCGGACAACTTGTCGGTAAGCGTTTCGGCGCATGGCATCTCAGCAGGTCATACATCGTTTTCGGCCACGCTCGAGTACATGCCCACGTTATTCGGCTTGGGATTGAGATCGGAGGTGATGGGGGTGGCGATGCCGAAGCTGTCGCATACCGAGGAGCTGGTGGTGGATTGCTATAAACCGGGAGTGCTGCTGTGAGCGCCTGTCAAGGGCGTGCTGCGGGCGATGGCGATCGTTCGGCAAGGCGCGCGGCGCGCGCAGCGCTCATCGTGGCAGCGGGAATCGCGTTTCTCGCTATCTCCGATGCCGCTCATGCCCAGGCGGTGTGGCGGACGACCTTGGAATCCGCCTCCCTTGCCGGCTTCGATGCGGTCATGGGCTCGGTTGATGACGGGTTCGCCTGTTCACCCTCGGATGTTCCTGAGGCGTTCAAGATCGAGCTGCTGCCGGTGGCGGGCAGGCGCGGGTTGCGCTGCGATCCCGAATCGCGCCTGGTGGGATTCGATCATGAAGGCAGCGCCTCCGATGCTCTGCGGGAAGTGCGGGGCGCTCTCGAGCGCGGCGGATGGCGCGCGATCGCCGCAGGGGAGGGCTCGTGTGCGACGTTCGCGAAAGGCGATGGAGCCTGTCGCTGGGCGTTTGTCCAGTGCGTGCAGATGGCGCAAGGATCGAGCGTGGTGGTGCAGTGGTCGGAGTGTGGGAAGGAAGGGCTTTCGTGAAGGGAAAGGATACGTCGATGAGATTGGCGGTCGGCTTCGGGGCGCGCGTGCGCGGTTTGCTGGGGACGAAGCGGTCGAAGGGCGTCGTCATGTTGGCGCCGTGCAACGACGTTCATACGTTCGGCATGGCCGAGCTGATCGACATCGCTTTTTTGGACGAGCGGGGGCAGGTGTTGGAGTCGTATCGGGCCGTCGGGCCGCGCAGACGCGTCAGGTGCCGTAAAGCGGTGGCCGTTTTAGAGCGGTTTTCCGTGAACGACCCGCCATGGTTTTCG
>CALEWN010000165.1 GCA_937925385.1 uncultured Senegalimassilia sp. | reverse complement strand
GTCATCATCGCCTTGCTGTTCGGCGGCGTGGTGGTTGCGATCATGGATGCGCAGATGGCGGGCATCCTGCAGCGCTACTACGCGGACTTCAGCTTCATGTTCCTGGCGGCATCGGTGCTCTTGGCGTTCATCGTCAATGAGAACCTCAGGCCCGGATCGACGGCCCAGGTGCTGCTCATGAAGGGGCTGCTGGCGCTCGTCTGCATCTCGGTGTTGTATATCTCGCTTATCTGCTTCGTCCCG
Source organism: uncultured Senegalimassilia sp. (assembly GCA_937925385.1). Taxonomy (GTDB): domain Bacteria; phylum Actinomycetota; class Coriobacteriia; order Coriobacteriales; family Eggerthellaceae; genus Senegalimassilia. The sequence goes on along the minus strand of CALEWN010000165.1, from coordinate 1,495 downwards.
GAAACCGGATGGTTCTCCGATATCTACCCCTGGTCGTATCAGGACATCATCGAGACGGTGCTGTTCTGGACCTAGGCGGCATTGCGTAGCGGGTAGCCGCTGCGTGCTCATTCACATTGTCAACCCCGACCGATTTCAATGGCGAAAGAAAGGGCATCACATGCAACTGTTCATCGAGGAGACCTACGAGGATATGAGCCGTCGCGCGGCTGATCTGATCGCCGCGCAGCTGATCGTGGACCCGGCTTCCACGCTGGGCTTGGCAACCGGCTCCACGCCCATCGGGCTGTATGCCGACCTGGTGGAGGACTTCCAGGCCGACCGTATCAGCTTCGAGCAGGTCACCACGTTCAATCTGGACGAGTACCGCGGTCTGTCCCCCGAGCACGACCAGAGCTATCGCTACTTCATGCAGAAGAACCTCTTCGACCATGTCGACATCGACCCCGATGCCACCAGCGTCCCCGATGGCGCCAACCCCGATGCGCAGGCCGCTTGCGAGTCTTACGAGCAGGCTATCAGCGAGGCCGGCGGCATCGACCTGCAGCTGCTGGGTCTGGGCCACAACGGCCACATCGGCTTCAACGAGCCTTGCGATGAGTTCCCCGTGCGCACCCACGTGGTCGAGTTGACGGAGAGCACCATCAACGCCAACAGCCGTCTGTGCGAGTCCATCGACCAGGTTCCCCGTGAGGCATACACCATGGGCATCGGCACCATCATGAAGGCGCGCGCCATCCTGGTGGTGGCCAGCGGCGTCGATAAGGCGCAGATCGTGCGCGACGCGTTCTTCGGTCCCGTCACCCCGCAGGTTCCCGCGTCGGTGCTGCAGCTGCATCCTAACGTCACCGTCGTGGTGGACGCCGAGGCCGGCTCGCTGCTGTAAGGCGTGTTGTTGCTATAGTCGATAACACATCGGAAGGGCTTTCCGCCAAAGCGGGAAGCCCTTCCATATTTGAAAGGAGCATGCGGATATGCGCATTGCAAACGGAAAGGTGTTCGACGGTCAATGCTTCCGCGAGCGCGATGTGGTGGTTGAGGGGCAGGCCTTCTCCCGCATCGAAGCGTCGGGGGCCGCAACGTGCGATGCCGGTGATGCCGACGATATCATGGACGCATCGGGGTGCTATGTGATCCCCGGCCTGATAGACGTACATTTTCACGGGGCCATGGGCCACGATTTCTGCGATGCATCCGATGAAGGCATCTCCGTGATCGCGGCTTACGAGGCAAGCCGGGGCGTGACCTCCATCTGCCCGACCACCATGACCCTTCCCGAAGAGCGCCTGGCGCCCATCGTGGCCAGCGTGGCCGCGCATGAAACCGCGGCGGGGGAGGCCGGCATCGTGGGCGGCCTGCTGCCCACCCCGAAGCGCCGTGCCGAGGAAAAGCGCGGCCGCGAACTGTGCGAGAAGTACCTCGAAATCGTCGGCATGAAGGACTACCTGCATGAGCGCCCGGAGAACCTCTCCTACGGCATGCAGCGCCGCATCGA
>CALEWN010000164.1 GCA_937925385.1 uncultured Senegalimassilia sp. | reverse complement strand
CTGGCAGCGCTGTTCGGCATGGCTACGAAGTATTCCGAGGGTCTGCTTGCCGTTAAGTTCCGTAGCGTCGATGAGAACACCGGCCACGTGCTGGGCGGCCCGTTCTACTACATCGAGCGCGGCATGGGTAAGCGTCTGCCCAAGATCAGCTGGCGCTGGCTTGCCAAGATCTTCGCCTTCTTCGGCATGTGCGTCGGCCTGTTCGGCATCGGTACTTTCACCCAGGTGAACTCCATCAACACCGCTATCACGAACTTCTTCGATCCCGAGAAGTCCATCACGGTCAGCATCCTTGGCATGGATTACTCCATCGCCACCGTTATCGGCGGTATCGTGGTTGCCGTGCTGGTCGGCCTGGTGGTCATCGGCGGCATCAAGCGTATCGCTAGCGTCTCCGAGCGCGTCATCCCCGTTATGGTGGTGCTCTACGTCGGCTTCTCCCTGGTCTTGCTGCTCACCAACCTGGACAAGATCCCCGGCGCTTTCGTGGTCATATTCCGTTCCGCCATCGGTCTTGATGCTGCTGCCGGCGGTATGCTCGGCGCCATCTTCATCGCCATGCAGAAGGGCATCGCCCGCGGTATCTTCTCCAACGAGGCCGGCCTCGGTTCCGCACCTATCGCCGCTGCTGCCGCTCAGACGAAGGAGCCCGTCCGTCAGGGTCTCGTGTCCATGACCGGAACGGTCCTCGCCACCATCGTGGTCTGCACCATGACCGGCCTCACCCTGGTCATGACCGGCGCTTACCTGATCCCGGGCCTCGAGGGCGCTTCCGTCACTACCGCCGCTTTCCAGGCTGGCCTGCCGTTCATTCCTCCCACCGTCGTGTCGTTCGTGCTCATGGCGTGCCTGGCCCTGTTCGGTTTCACCACCATCCTTGGTTGGGACTACTACGGCGAGCGTTGCCTTGAGTACTTCAGCAACGGCAGCATGAAGGCTGTGAAGGTTTACCGCTGGCTCTACATCGCCGCTGTGTTCATCGGCCCTTACATGACCGTTTCCGCCGTTTGGACCATCGCCGACATTTTCAACGCATGCATGGCCGTGCCGAACATGATCGCCTTGATCGTTCTCTCCGGTGTGGTCGTCCGTGAAACGAAGGACTTCTTCAAGCGCCTGAATGATGCAGGCGGCAAGGAAGAGGACATGGTTCCCCACAAGAACCACGACGATGTGCCGCCGATCGACCCCCTTACTGATCGCCTGGGCGCCAAGACCGCCCAGGAGGACCGCGCAGCAGCTGCACAAGGTTTCGCCACCGCATAGCAACTGCTTGCCCCTCATGCTGGCCCCGATGTTTCACGTGAAACATCGGGGCCTTATTTGTTTCTGCGAAGGTGTTTTATTCGGATATGCCATATAGTCTTCGCGATACGCGCTTACAGACACAGCAACCCGTATGCACGCGACAAGGTTTCCTCTCATCTACCGAAACCAACACCCCTATGCAATTAAAGGACCAGCAACACCTTTCAACAGCTTCAATCGTTCGACTACACAAGAAAGGCCACCTTCCGGTGGCCTTTCAATACTCTAATGTTTCACGTGAAACATTACTTCACGCCTTCATGCGCAAGCGCATCTGCAACCTTGCGAGCCGCAGCGGTGATGGACAGGTCGTTCACGTCCACCGTGATGCCGGCGTAGTGCTCATACAGCGGCAGACGCTCGTCGTACAGCTCCTTGAGGCTCATACCGATACCGCCCTTCAACACGACGCCGCGCTCCTGCAGGTCGCTCAGACGGTGCACCAGCTGGTCATAGGAGATCTTGAGGTACACAACCGTGCCGATTTCGGCCAGATGCTTCATAGCCTCATCGGAGTACACGGCGGAACCGCCCGTAGCGATAACGCTGTTCTCCGCGTCGATCTTACTGAGAATCTCGTTCTCGACCTCGATGAAACCCTCGGGACCGCATGCGTCGATGATCTTCTGCAGCGTCTTGTCGCACTGGTTCTGAATGACGATGTCGGCGTCGATGAAGTCCTTTGTCATGATTTTCGCCAACACGATACCCAGCGTGGATTTACCCGAGCCGGGCATGCCGATAAGAACAACGTTGTTCTTCTCCGCCATGGTAAGCCCTCCTTGATCGGTCATGTACGTTCGAATTGTATCATGCCTGCTCATGCGTCAAGACAACGGTAACAAGCTGTTCTTATACGGTCTCTCCAACGGCCTCATCAGGCTGCTTGCGCTTCAACGGAAACGTTTCGCTGATGATGATGGCCACGAAAATCAACGAGAAACCAACCAGCAAACGAAGGCTCAGCTGCTCGCCGTACAGCAACACGCTGAACAGCACGCCGAACACCGATTCCAGGCTCAAGAACAGCGATGCCTGGGCCGGAGGAATATGCGCCAGCGAGACGTTCTGGATGCCGAACGCCACAATGGAAGCGAAGATGGACAGGAACAGCAACTGACCGATGATGCCGGGCGTGAAAGCAGCGAACCCCGGAAACGACTCAAACGCCGCGCCTGACAGCAGGCCCATGCAACCCTCGGCAACGAACTGAACAGCCGTAAGCGCCAACACGTCGTGGAAGCGGGAGAGTTTCGAAACCAGCACCATGTGCACGGCGAACATGACCGCGCACACCAGCGTCATAACCTCGCCGAAGCCCATGGTCATACCGCCCGACTGGACCGACACCAGCCAAATGCCCACCAAGGCAAGCACGGCAGCGCCGATATTGAACACCGTCGGGCGCCTGTGAGCGATGATCCACCACAAGAAGGGGACGATCACGCAATA
>CALEWN010000163.1 GCA_937925385.1 uncultured Senegalimassilia sp. | reverse complement strand
CCGGCCAGGCTGTCCCCTTTTAATATGCCATACCCGGCGGCGGTGAGAGCCTCGTCCGCCTCTACCGCCGGGAGAAAGGTGGCCCCCTGGGCATAGAGATCCGAGAGGGCGTCCTTTACGGTGCGGGGCATGGAACCGGCCAGCAGACCCGCGTCCTCCGCCAGCGCCTCCAGCCGGTCAGCGGCGGAGCCGTCCTCCCCCGCTGCTGTGATCGCCTTGCCTGCTGTGCCGCCCCGCACCAGATAGAGGGCGGTGTCCAGCCGGGTCTCCACATCCCGGAGAATATAGTCCAGGGCGGGCTCCACCCCCTGCCTGGCCAGCTCCTCTCCCAGCAGGAGCTGGCCCACGTGGCCGAAGTAGAGGTAGGAGGAGCCCTCCCCCTGCATCCCCAGCACGGCGGCGCTGATGGTGCCGGCCTGGCCGGACACAACGGTGGCCGCCCCCTCCGCCGGATCGAAATCCCCCTGCAACCTTGTCGCGAGGCCTTCGCGAACCACCCGCTTCAGGGCAAGCTCGGTCCCTCTATCCATCATGCTCGACCATGCCTCCCGACAACACCCCGCCCGCAACGAGCTGGACGCTGATGGTGCCCGACGCCTGCGCGCGGCGAACCGCGTCGGCCTGCTCCGGCGTCAACTCCAACGTGATGGCGCTATACGCTGCGCCCTCGCCGGCACCGTCGCCGCCTACCGACATCACACGCGCCGAAGCGCAAAGCTCGTCCAAGCCGACCACGCCTCCAGCCGCCTCGGTGACGCACACCACGCGGACCTCGTCGAACGGCTGGACCTGCCCGGCTACGCCCGTCTCATCGTTCACCGACAGGGAAACCGCCTCCATGCCCGCGGCAAGCTGTGCGGCCAACCTGCCATCGGCCGCGCTGCCCGCGACCATCTGAGGCGAGAGCTGCGTGTTCGCGGGAATGGAGACCAAGGCCCGTGCGCCCGCCACGCCGCCGGCGCCATCAAGGGCATCGGCGCCAAGCGCTTCCTCTTGGCGGAAAGCCTGGGGAACCTCCACAAGCCGCACCGCATCCGCGCCGAACGGCTCGCCGGCCGCGACATCGCGCGTGGTGACCACCACATCACGGGCGCCCTTCGTCGCCTGATCGACCGCCGCGTGGGAAACGCCCGCCTGCCACAGCCCATATCCCACCGCAACGAACGCAACGGCAACCGCGGCCGCGGTCACTGCGGACATCTGCTTGAAACGCGCAGTTGAAACGTCCATCGAGCACGCAGGCCCATCGGACGTTCGCTGCTCTCCCCCTTCCGCCGAACCGGCAGTTTTCCCATAAGCCGTCTCCAAGCGCCCACCAAGACGCAGCCGCCTCGATGGCGCCGGCCGCGAGACGCGCCCCGTGTTCCTTCCGACCGCCATGATCGTCCCCCTTTCGCTATCCGCCCAAACGAGCTTGGGCTTCCTCGACCATCTCTTCAGGGAACCCCTCAAGCGCGCCTATCGCCGAGAACCTCCCCTGGCCCGCACCGCAACCATCGCCGAAACGATGCACTCCGCATATGCGGGAATCAGGCCGCCATACCTGCTGCGCTGCATACGGACGCGCGCTGAATATCCGGCTTGAAGCCACCTTGGCGTCCGAAGCGGGGCTTACGGGAAACGGAAGCGGCTGCTGCTCCTCCACCTGCATGCCCACGACCCAAAGGCGTTCGCTTTCAGCAACCGCCCGGGAAGGCGCCTCATAGAACCATACGCTTACCTCGCCCTGCACCCCTTGCGCCCTGACCTGCTCCGCTATAGCGTCGGCAAGGACCGCTCCCGCATCGTCGCCGTATTTCGCGGCGGCCGATCGGCTTGCATCCATGCAAGCCGATCTAGCAGCGTCTAAAGCCTGCTCTTGACGGGCTTTTGCGCCGTAGAGCACGGCGCAATCAGCCAAGAAGCCAAGCATCATCACCAACACCAGGCACAACGCCACGGCAAGCGGGGCAAGATTGCCCCCTTCCCCCCGATACCGGCTCATGCAAGGCTCACCTCCGTCACCCGCTCATCAACGACCATGCATGTGACATGGCGCGATAGCCTTCCGTCGCCGCATAACCCGAACAGCGCGATCGGCACCTTGTAGGACACGTCATAGGAGACGGCAGTGTGCGCCGTGCGGCTCGACACGCCGCTTGCGTGAAGCACGTCCTCGCAAGCGGTCGATTCCACCCTCACCCCCGACACCGCCAAATCGCTTCGACGCAGCTGCGACGACTCGTCGAGAATCTGCTCGGCGACGAACGATTCCTTATCCGATGCCGTCCTCAAGCCCATCACATCGATGCGTATGCATGCCTGGGTAAGCTCCGAAGACAACATGATCGCCGCCGCATTCATCATGGCCGCCTGCAATATGCCGAACGCCACGATGATGAGCAGCACCACGGCGAAGGAGAATTGCACGCTCTCGCTTCCCCGTTCATCGAAAACCATGCCGCACCCCCGTATCAGCCTCCACCGAGACCGTCCTGCTCGCCGTTGCCGACAGCCGCAGCCCATCGGCCTGGCCCATTGCACCGAGCACCGCATCGCCGACAGGCGTCAAACACCGGGCGTTCACGCGCATCTCCACGTCCACCTGCCGATAAGCGAATTCGACAAGCTGCTCCTCGAATCGGCCAGCTTGCGGGTCGAACGTCTTGCGCTCGACCCCCTTCGTCTGCACGGGCGGGCAATCGATTTCGATCGAGCAGGAAACGCCTTCGCCGGCAAGGCCGGGAGCCTGCCCAAGCGCCGTCGACAAGGCGCATGCCTTATCCGGCGCCTTGTTCCCCTGGGCGATACCCTGAGCCGCATCACGGCAGGCGGCCTGGGCCGCAACATC
>CALEWN010000162.1 GCA_937925385.1 uncultured Senegalimassilia sp. | reverse complement strand
CGAGCAGATCCGCGAGGTGTTCTTGCGCCTGCGCGGCTCCATCGAGGATTGCCAGCTTTTGACCAGCTACCGTTCCACGCCCGAGATCACGGCGCTGTTCGCGGGGCTTTTGCCCGAAAACGAGCGCATGCAGATCTCGGCCGTGCAGCGTGCAGATGAGCCGCCAGCCTTGATCGCCTGCCCCACCGAGGAGGACTACGGGCAGAACCTGCACCGCGTGATTCGCGAGGCATCTGATAACGATGGGCTGACCGCCGTGGTGGTACCGTGGAAAAGCCAGCTCAAGCGCTTGCAGAAACTACTCGGCGACGACACGCCGCAAATCATCGGCCAGGATAGGCGCCTGCCTTCCTCCGGCGTGCTGGCGCTCACGCTGCCGTTGGCGAAGGGACTGGAATTCGACCACGTGATTATCCCCGACGCCGGCGCCGGCCTGTTCCCCGAGAACGATCACGTGGCGCAAAACCGCCTGTACACCACGATAAGCCGCGCAACCCGCACCATCACCATCCTATCCAACGGCCCGCTCACCCCGCTGCTGGATTTCGCGAACCAGGACTGATACGCACTCGAAGGAGCCCCATGGCAACGAACCGATCGACCACAACTCGCCGCACCCTGCACTACTATTGGCAGGTCACCCGCAAGCACTTCGGCCTGTTCGCCGCCCTCATGGCGTCGACGTTTCTGTTCGTTGCACTGCTCTCCTACGGCAACCCGTATGTGATGAGCCTGGTCGTTGATCGCGTGAGCGCCGGAAGCGTGGAAGCAGACCAGGTGTTTACGGCCTACGGTCCCTACATCGTTGCGCTCATCGCCATCAACGTGCTTGGGCAGGCCGCCAGCAAGCTGCAGGATTACACCATGTACAAGCTGGAGATCGCGGCGGCCTACGACCTTGCCACCATGAGCTTCGACGCGCTGTGCAACCAATCCATAAGCTTTCATTCGAACCGATTCGGCGGCACGCTGGTAAGCCAGACGAGCAAATTCATGAGCGCCTACCAGCTACTACTCGAAACCATCACCTTCCCGTTTCTGCCGGTCATCTGCTCGGTGATATTCACATGCGCCATCCTGGCGCCCCGCGTGCCGATATATGTTGCCATCCTCATGGCCCTGCTGGTCGTATACGCTTGCGTGTCGTACTACATGTATAAGCGCATCCTGTCGCTGAACGAGAAGGCGGCAAGCGCGCAAAACCAGCTGTCCGGCGAGCTTTCCGATTCGGTTGCCAACATCCTTGCGGTGAAGACCTCGGGGCGCGAAGACTATGAGCGCGCGCTGTTCGACCAAGCCAACCGCCAAGTGGTGGAACGCGACAGCAAGCGCATGTGGGCCAGTTTGGCCCGCGGCATCATCACCGCGTGCATCACCGTGGTCATCATGAGCGTGGTGGCCGTCTTCATAGCCGGCGGAAACGCCTGGTACGGCATCAGCGCCGGCACGCTCGTGATGATGTTCACCTACACCTACACCGTCACGAACCAATTCAATTTCATCAACAACGGCCTGCAGCGCTTCAACCGGGCCTTCGGCGATGCCAGCGGCATGACGCAAACCCTTGACGAGCCCCGCCTGGTGGCCGATCTGCCCGGCGCGCCGGACATGGTGGTACGCAAGGGCGCCATCGACTTCGAGGGAATCGGCTTCCACTATACCGACGGCAATGCGAAAACCACGGTGTTCGAGGATTTCAGCCTGCATATCCCCGCAGGTCAGCGAGTGGGTTTGGTCGGCCTGAGCGGAGCGGGGAAAACCACGCTCACGAAGCTGCTGCTGCGTTTGTCCGATATCCAAGACGGCCGCATCCTCATCGACGGGCAGAACATCGCCGAATGCACGCAGCAAAGCCTTCGCCGCTCCATCGCC
>CALEWN010000161.1 GCA_937925385.1 uncultured Senegalimassilia sp. | reverse complement strand
GGCCGAGACCGGGTCGGTTGCCGGCGGTTGATGCGAGCCGGACAGGTCGACGGCGATGACGTCGGCCAGCTTGCCCACTTCCAGGCTGCCCACCTTGTCGTCCATGCGCAGCGCGCGGGCGCCGCCGATGGTGGCCATCTCCAGCATGGTGGAGGACTTCATGAAGCTGCGCGGGTTCACGGCGCGCTGAATGAGCATGCCGGTGTGCATCTCCGAGATCATGTCGGTGGAATCGGTGGCGGCAGGGCTGTCGGTGCCCAGGCCCACGCGCAGGCCGTTGTTCAGGAACTCGGCGAGCGGGGCCACGCCCATGCCCAGCTGAGCGTTGATGCGCGGGCAGCTGGCGATGGAGACGTCGCATTCCTTGAGCTTTGCCACGTCATGGTCGTCAACGTAGACGCCGTGCACCATCATGACGTTGTCGCTTTCGAACGCGCCCCAGTTCAGCACGTAGTTGACCGGCGTGGTGCCCGTGGGCAACCACGGCGGGACCTCCACGAAGCAGCGCGTGGTGTCCATGGAGTGGACGGAGAAGGGCGAGGAGCCGTAGCGCACGAAATCGCACTCCTCGCGGTCGCCGGCCAGACGCAGCGCCACGGGGAGGTTCTCCTTGGAGGCGAGCTGGGCGACCTTGCGGAAGATCTCCGGGTTGCAGGTGAACAGCGACGACGGAGCCAAACCGATGGTGAGGCGGTCGGAATCGACCTCTTCCTGCCAATGGGCCAGGTCATTCTCGGCCTGATGCATGGCGGAGTCGACGCGTCGACGGTCCATGGCTCCCACCTCGCGGTAGACGACGCCGCGCATGCCGAGCTTCTGCATGGCGGTGCAGCTGGCGCCTGAGGTGGTGATGTCGGCCACGGTGGTGATGCCGCTGGACAGCGACTCGAGGCCGCCCAGGATAGCGGAATCGTACCAATCCGCCACGTCCATCTTCGCGGACAGTTCGCGCATGGTCATGATCCAGGTTGCATAGGGGACATCGTGGACGATGCCGCGCATGACCGCGTTCTCCAGGTGGGTGTGCAGGTCGACGAAGCCGGGCAGGATGGCCGCCTGGCCGAAATCGGAGACCTTCTCATCGGGATAGCGCAACTTGAGCATGGCGGCGTCGCCGACGTCGCGGATGGCGCCGTCGCGAACGAGCACCGCACCGTTGTGGATGGGTTCCGACGTGATGGGAAGCACGTACTGCGCGCACAAAAGCATGGGCTGCCTCGCTTGTTCCGTGATTTGCAAGTAAACACGTATGATAGCACCGATGAGCGCCCCGGCGCAGCTTCCACGAAAGCAACGCGGCGAGCGGCACAGGGAGGGACCGCTTACCTACTTCAGCGGCAGCATTGCGGTGAACACGGTGCCTTCCGCCTGGGTGCTGGAGGCCGCCAACGTGCCGCCATGCTCCTCGGCGATGGCCCGCGCGATGGCGAGCCCCAGGCCGTGCCCGCCGGCACCGCCCGTGCGCGCCTTGTCGGCGCGGTAGAAGCGGTCGAACACGTGGGGAAGATCCTCGGGCGATATAGGCGCGCCGGTGTTGCGCACCGCAAGCTTCGCCTGCTTTCCCGACCGCGAAAGCGACACGTCCACCGCTCCCCCGTCGTCAACGTACTTGCAGGCGTTGTCGATGAGCGTGCCCGCCAAACGGCGCAGCCGCTGCTCGTTGCCGCGCAGCTTGATGCCCGGCTCCACCTGCGATTCCAGTTTCACGCCGCACTCGAACGCCACCGATTCGAACTGCAGCACCTCGCCTTCGAGCACGTTGGACAGGTCGACCTCCTCGAAGGCCGGGCGGGCGGCGCCGGATTGCGCGGCCGCCTCCTCCTCGTCCATCTTCGCCAACGCGAGCAAGTCGCCCACCAGGCTCTGCATGGCCTCTGCCTCGTGCTGCGTGCTCTCGAGCCATTGGCTTTGGCTTGCCACGCTGCGCTCGGGATGCTCAAGCGCGATGGACGTGTTGGCCAGGATGACGGTAAGCGGGGTTTTCAGGTCGTGCGAGGCGTCGGCAACGAAGCGGCGTTGCTGCGTCCAGGCGCGGGCGACGGGGCGCAGCGCCCAGCGGCTGAAGAACAGGCTGATGACGAAGAACACAGCCAGCGCCGCGACCTCCACCACGGCGAGCGTGGCCGCCAGGCTGCGCCAGCCGCTCGCGCTTCCCATGTCGGCGAACGCCAGATACATGACGCCGCCCCCCTGGCGCTTAACGTAGAACAAGCCCAGGTCGGATAGGCTGCCGAAGCCCTCGTCGGCTCCGGCGAGCTGCTGACCAGCTTGCTCGAGCACGTCTTGGCTGATAGACGCCGTGTTGTAGCGGCCGAGCGCGGTCATGGCCCCGTCCACGGACACGGAGAACAGCGCCATGGGGATGACCTGCCCCCCATCGCGCTCGCGACCGCCGATGGTCGGCGGCGCCGCAACGCCGTCGGGCGCCGCCTGGCCGTTGCCGGATTCCGGCTGGCCTTCGCCAAACGTGTCCTTCCCCATCTGCCTGCCCTGATGCTCGGAGGCCTGCGCTACGGCCTGGTTGAGCGCACCGTCGACCGTGGCGACGCTTTGCCGATGGTTCACCACGCAGATGGTGGTGAAAACCACCGTCAGCACAACGGCGACGGTGGCCATGTTCAACGCTATGAACTTGATGCGGAGCTTTTTCAGCATAGGGCGGCCGCCTTAGGCCGCGGCGCCGTCGGCGGCGAAACGGTAGCCAGCCTTGCGGATGGTCTCGATGCACGCCTGCGAGCCCAGAAAGCGCATCTTCTTGCGAAGGAAGCTGACGTAGGCCTCCACGTTGTTGTCCTCGGCGCTCGATTCCACGCCCCACACGCGCTCGATGAGCAACTCCTTCGACACCACCTGGCCGGCATTGCTCATAAGCACCTTCGCCAGGGAAAACTCCTTGAACGACAGGTGGATGGTCTTCTGCCCGCACGTCAGGTCGTAGCTTTCCAGGTTCAGCGAAAGGTCGCCCGCATCCAGCTTCTCGAAGATCACCTCGCCCTGGCGGCGCGTGAGGGCGCGCAGGTGCGCCAGCAGCTCGGCGGGACTGAAAGGCTTGGTCATGTAGTCGTCGGCGCCGCTGTCCAGACCGGTGATCTTGTCGGGCACGGCGTCGCGCGCGGTGAGCAGCAGCACCGGCGTGCTCACGTTCTTACGGCGCAATTCCGCCACCACGGTGAAGCCGTCCATTTTGGGAAGCATGACATCCAAGATGACCACGTCGTAGATGCCGCTTTCGGCATAGGCCAGCCCGTCGGCGCCGTTGTGCACCACGTCAGTGCCGTAGCCGTTCTCCTCCAGGATGTGCGCCAGCGCGCGGGCCAGCCGCACGTCGTCTTCCACGATGAGGATCTGCATGGTGTGCCTTCCGTCGATTCCCGAACCCGCACTACAGGGCGCAGGCGTGCATTCTTTCGGTCAACAGTATACGGCCCAGCCTGAAAACGGGCTTAAAGAACGGGGCCGCCCCGAAGGGCGGCCCCGCGTGCGGAAGCTATAGAGACGGATTTAGCGCTCATAGACCTGATCGCAGCCGAGCAGGTCCTTCATGGTGTGCCAGATCTGATGCGGATTGCCTACGGGATGCGCGAGCGGCTTCATCTCGTAGCGCTCAACCGCGCCCGAGAGCAGGTCGACGGCGAACACCTCGTCGGAAAGCGTGAGCGCCTGCTGCGGGCAGACGTCCGTGCAGCAACGGCATTTCACGCAATCGCCGGGGAAATGTTCCACGCCGAACGTGCCGTCCTCGTCAGTGAACTTGCTGATGGCGCCGGTCGGGCAAAACGTTGCGCACATCTGGCAGCTGCTGCATTTTTCCGGATCGATAATGACATGGCCCCACAGGCGCGTCTCGATCATGACGTCCTGCGGCTCGCCTAGGCTGGACAGGCTGTTCAGCAGAAGCTCGCGGCGATCGGGGATGAAATGCGGCAACGTGCCGTCCTCCATCACCTTCTGGAAGCGCGATTCGGGCTTCTCCTGGATGCCGAGCGTCTCCTTCACGGCGTAGTCGGCGGTGGTGCCGGCGGCGGCCTTCGCCTCGGAGCCCATTTCCGCGAAGAACCTGCGCTTGCCGGCGTCGAAGCTGGATTTGCCCTCCAGGCGCACCTGGTGCGGGAACTTCTTCACCAAGTCGACACGCACGTCGCTGTTCCACGTTTCCAGCAGCGTGTTGGCGGTATCGCGCACTTGCTCGGCCATGTGGAACCCGGTGGCGTGCTCGCAGGCGGCGCACTTGCCCTCCACCAGGCTGACGTGCTTGGCGCCAGCCACGGCCAGGGTGACCAGCAGGCTTTCCTCCACGCGCCCAAGACACGTGACGGGCACGACTTTCTCCAGGTCGAGCAGCCCTTCTGCGGCGTTCACAATCTGCTCGCACGCGATGACGACCTCGCCGTCGGCGGCGCGCATGGCCTGGATGCAGCGATGCAGCAGCTCGGCGTCGTTAGGACGATGGGCCTCGAGCGCGCACGTGGGACACACGGTGGCGCACGTGCCGCAGCCGATGCACTTCTCCGGCGAGATAATCAGCTCGTTGTCGTCATAGGATATGCAGCCCGATGTGCACACCTCCGCGCACTTCATGCACGTGGCGTTGCGATTGCGCACGACGGCGCAGCGGTTCTGGTGAACCGTGATATCGGCGCTCTGAAGTTTTTCGAGCAGACCGAGGAAATTCTTGGCACTTGGCATTGCTGCCCCTTTCTCGTCTACCCCCCTTGCAATTGGTTAGTATAGCCGTTCACCTACGAGAACGCACCGGCGGCGGCATCAAACTCGCGCACGGTGCCGTCAGCATACTCGATGCCCCAGGTGCCGTAGTCCACGTCGAACGCAGGCAGCTCGGGAATGGCGAAGGCGGGCTCGGCGGCATCGGCGACCTCGGCCTGCGCTTCAGCGGCATCGACGGCCTGCTCGGCGGCGGCGCTGGCGGGCTCAGCCTGATCAGATGCCCGACCTGCGGTTTCGCCTTGCTCGGCTGAGGCGACGGCTTGGGCTTGCGCCTGCTCGGCGGCCGCGAGCTGAGCCTCGTAGCTGGCGCGCGACGGGATGCGCACGCAGGTGACATCCTGCCCCAACGCGCCGTCGTTCATAAGGTCGCGGACGCGCTCCACCATGTCCACCCCATCGGCCGGGAACGACGAGTCGGAGCCCGTCTTCACGGCGATGAGCGCGTTGTCGCCGAACTCCAGCTCAAGCCAGTGATACGGAAACGCCGGCTGCCCGTTTTCGGCGCGGACGTTGTTGGCGGCGATGATGGTGTTGGACACCTTCGAGAACATGTTGTGCAGCCACTTGGGCATGACGCCCTCCCACAGCTGCTGCGCGGCTTCGTCGGACTTGTCCCAGTAGGCGCGGTGCAGCTTGATCATGAAGCGTATCACGTTCTCCGGGTGCTGTCCGTCCACCGGCTTGTGCGCTTGCACAAGCGATGGCGACACATAGGAGTACGAGCGTTTGATGTCGGAAACGCATTCATCGTTGAATAAACGTTCGTCCAGGTCCATGCGAAGAATCAATGAGGGTCGAATAAAAGCGGTCATGGCTTCAGCTTCCTTTCTCCAAACCAAAGCGGGCCGGCGCACGTCCCCACGCGGCCGGGTCCGTCGTCCACTTGCATTCTTCCCCAAACCCCGCCGCGCAGTATGGCGCAACCCTCCGCGCGTTGTCAAACGCGAACACGGCTATCCCCGAAATCGAATAACCTAACGCGGCAACTCGGGGCTTGACATCGCCGTTGCGGCGCGCCTATCATCGTCGCGGGGAGTCCGCCGGCGCACCACATGCGTGCGGCAGACATTGTTTGCAAAAGTCGGAGCTTCAGGGGTGAAGTTCCCGGAGTCGGTCTTACGGGCCGGCACTGTAGCGTCGTGCCAGAAGGCAGGCGCTTGTTTTGTTGCTAGCAATGTCTGGGAGGGGCGGAGCATGTCTGATTCCACTTTCGATCTATCCTTTGATTCCGAGCTTGACGAGTTCGATCCGCTGGAGGACACCGGCGAAGATGAGAACGACGACGAGGGCGGCGATTACACCGCCATCAGCTCGGCAACCGATGCGCCTGCACAGCAATCCGAAGCGAAAACCAACGATCGCACGCCTGCCGAGCGTATCGACGACCTGTTCAAATCCATGGCCCCGCGCCGCAAGGTGCTACTGGGCATCCTGTCCCTCGTGCAAGAACCGCAAACCGCCGAGGCCGTGAACGCCCACGTCGACGAGCTGCAGCAGGACAACTTCAGCGTCTACACCGCCGCAAACCTGTGCAGCCTGCTCGAGCGCGCCGGCGCCATCGAGCGCATCACCGCCGGCGGCCAGCCCGCCGACGACACGGTAAACGAGCCTAAGACCGTGGTCGTGGACGGCGTGGAGTATCTTGAAGCCGCCGAGCCCGTTGAGGTGTTCTGGCGTATCACCGAGCCTGGTCAGGCAAAACTTGATTCCGACAAACCGATCGAGCGCCTGCGCGCCCTGCTTGAGGAGGACGCGGCGTACGCGGTCATCTACAAGCGCATCCTCACGCTGTGCGCAGCCGAAAACGGCGCCGCAACCCCGGACATCAACGGCAAGGTCGATAGCGACCCGCTGGTGCAAAAGCCCCGCCTATACGCCCCGCATTTCGTGGACAAGCTGGAGCAATGCGATGCGCTGGAGTGGCGCAAGGCCTGGTTCACAACCGAAACGGGAAAGCAGGGCCTGGAAATGCTGGTAGACGTCGTGGACGGGTCCGCGGCCGATTCTAAGGAGGACTAACCATGACCGAGAACGCCAACACCGCCGCAGAGCAGGCTTCCGTGGACGAGCTGTGGAAATCGACCAGGAGCTGCTCGACGAGCTGCACGGCATGCGCTTCCCCGCCTCCACGGGCAACGACGACGTGGACGAGGGCTACCTGCGCCTGGCGAAGTACCTGTCCAACACCTGGGAGAACAGCCTGACCGACCTGGCCGTCGACTACACCCGCGTGTTCATCGGCCACGGCGTGGACGCCTACAGCGCCGCCTATCCGTTCGAAAGCGTGTACACCTCCGAGAAGCGCCTGCTCATGCAGGATGCCCGCGACGA
>CALEWN010000160.1 GCA_937925385.1 uncultured Senegalimassilia sp. | reverse complement strand
TAGGCGCTTGAAAGCCATGCGGGAATCGGAAGGCATCCGGAAATTCGGCAGTGACAGGGTGCAAGCACCCTGTACCCTCTTTCGTTTCGAGCGGAGCGAGCGAGCGCGAGCGAGGGGCGTTACACCGCCCGCCGACCACGGCACGGAGGCACCGCCTCCGGCTTGCGCGCAACCGGCGCGCTCCAGGGTTCGGGGCGGAAGCCCCGCTGCACGTTGTAGCGCAAAATTTATTTTGTGTTACAACGTGCGTCTCTTGCTAACCTCCCTTCTGCCGTCGAGGTCGCATAATGGGGGAATGAAGATCGCGGGGAAAGGTGGCATTGATGGATTATCGGATGTTGTACGAAAAGCTGGTTGCCGAAGCCGAGGAAAACGGGCTTGGAGGTGAGTTCGTGGATTGGGGGATCTCCATCAGCAAGTGGCGCGCCGACCCGGTGGCGATCGCCCTGTACGGCTGGCTGCTGGAAAACGAGCCGGAGGGGATGGCCGCGAAGTCGGAAAATCAAATCGACTGGGAGATGGGAATCGTCGGAATGGCATCGAGCAGGCGGCGTGAGGAAGCGGTGAAATCATGGAGGCGAAGCCCTGGGGCGGCAGAACGGGAAAACGGCGGCTTCCTTGTGGCGCTCGGCCTGTCGAACGCGGAGCGCAGCGCGGCGAACGAGGCCATGATCGCGGAGATTCCCGAAGTGGCGTTCTTCTAGGCGCTTCAGGAAGGTGCTCAAAGCTGTGTCGGGGGCAACGAGAGCCGTTCTAAGGCCTGGTTTCGCCCTCGCATGAGGCGAAGTCGGTTGAGATGGAATCGGAGGCCCTGCGATGGGCCTCCGTCGCTTTGACGGTCATTCCCGGTGAACCTCTCCGTCCTTCACTGCGAGGTTTTGACCTTGGGTTTTCGGGTTGATTCGGGGTGGGGCTTTCTGCGACCCCCACCCCGGGGGATGCCGACTGCCGACCCCGGTACCTTGTTGACCTGGGGATTTAGAAGCGAAAAACCGAGTTTTCCCAGGTCAAACGGGTTCCATAAAAGGGTCATTTTGTTAGGATGAACCAGGGCAACAAAAAACCCGCCGGCGGCAAGCGGGCGGGTCATGTTAGAATGGCCTCAGGCCGTTTGAGGTAGCAACTCAAACGACGCCGGAAACGAGATAGCAGCTCGCGCCCAGCACCACCTCGTATTGTATCACGAACGGGGGAGGTGCGGCCATGGTAGGTTCATACCGTCCACGAAAACGAGTTGCCTCCGACACCAGGAGGTTTTTTTATGCCCTATGCCGATCCAGACAAGCAGCGCGAAGCGAAACGCAGGTACGAGCAGGAGAAACGCAAGCAACGGCGCACTAACTGGATGCTCGTGTTCTACGAGGATCAGTGTCCGGAGTGGCGTGACGAGCTCGACGAGCTGGGGATGAGAACGTTGGTGTCCCCGTCCCACGATGCCGACGAGTGGACGGCGCGCGACGAGAAGAAGAACCCCAAGCACAAGGCGGGTACGTTGAAGGAACCGCACCGGCACCTGCTGGCGATGTACGACAACCCCGTATCGTACGACCAGGTGGTGAAGGACTTCGCGTTCCTGAAATCCAAGAACGTGAAGTACGTGAAGAGCCTGCCCGCGATGGCTCGCTACCTCACTCACATGGACAGCCCCGACAAGGCCCAGTACGACCCGGAGGGCGTTTGCGAGTTCGGCGGCGCGGACTGGCGTGACCTGTGCGCCACGACCTCGGACAAGCACCTGGCGCTGCGGGAGATGCGCGCGTTCATACGCGAGAACAACATCGTGGACTTCTACCTGTTCTGGGACTGGTGCGACGAACACAACGACGAATGGTCGCGGCTCCTGGACGATTCCTGCTGCTACGCCATCGAGCACTACATGAGGAGCTTCCGCGCGGCGCAGGTGGTCACGCAGGAGGATCGCGAAGCGCTGCGTGCGAAGCGCGGGGACGATGGTTGCCATACGGATTGCCAGACGGGAGCCATACGCGAATGAAGGTGAAAAAAACATATCGTCTCGAACAAGAAACGATAGAAGAACTGGAAAAACTCTGCTCCGACAGCGGAAAATCGGCAACGGAGGTGATCGAGGGTGCCATACACGATGCCATACGCTTGCCAGACACCGAGCGCGCCGGTGAAGGATGGGCGCAGACGGTTACCGCGCTCACGGAACAGCTCGCGGTGAAGGACGATCAGATAGCGAGCTTGGGGCGCGCGCTGGAAGCGGCGCAGGAGACGGCGAAAGCCGCCCAGGCGCTGCACGCGGCCAACGTCCAGGAGCGCGCGCTGGAAAGCTCCGAGCAGAAGGAGCGCCGGCGCTGGCGGTGGCCGTGGGATCGGCAGGACGGGTAGGTTTTTCCGGGAAAATCCATGGATGACCCGAACGTGGGACACCTGCGTGGGTTGACCCGTCGTATAACGTCCGAAGGGTGTTTTCCGACGAAGGGAGCGGATCGTGGCTGAGCGAATCAAGGTGGAGTATTTCGAGGAGCCTCCGGTTGTCTTGGAGGTTGGCGGTAGGCGCTCTTGGCAAGCGGAGACGGCCGACCAGTTCTGCAACATCTGGCACGAGACGACCGAGGGAAGCGACCACGTTACGCGCTGGGTAAAGAGCAGCTACGATGGGCGCATGGTGCGCGAATCGGACGAGGTATAATGCCCTCTGCGAAACATCTTGAGTTTTGCGGCTAACCTGGTCACGGAGTGTCTTAAAAACCGCAGATCGTCGGCTCTTTCGGGGGATTGCTTGGAGCCGGAACTAACTAAGCGCCCCATCTAGAATTCTCGCAGCGAGCGGCGTTCCTACTCCATGCCCTCCGTCATTTCGTGGAACGTCACGCCGAACCCGTCAGCGATCCTCTTCATGTTGTCGATGCTCACGTTACGGGCGCCGCGTTCCACATCGGCGAGGTAAGTCGGACTCATCCCGATCCGCGCGGCGAAGCCGCGTTGGGACAATCCGCGCTCGTCGCGCAGATCCTTGATCCTCAACCCGTATTGCACCCTTATCGTGGACATGCGCCCATGTTCCGGCATGGCCGGATGGCGAGCGCATCATTTTGAGTGAGCATTTAGCGCACGACGTGGTATCGTGGTCTGGTCGTAGGCATTGGAAGGATATTACGGACATGGCCATCGCCGTCCAGCTTGACGAAATAATGGAGGATCGAGGCGTATCACTCCAGAAGCTGTCGCACTGCGTGGGAATCACCAATGTGAACCTGTCGCGGATCAAGACCGGCAAGGTGCGATCCATGCGCTTCTCGACGCTCGAAAAGATATGCGAAACCCTGGAATGCCAGCCAGGAGACATATTGAAGTACGTGGAGCCGTAGCCGTCGAGAACGAGCTGACGGTGAAGGGGTTTTTAGCGAAGATGCCGGATTGATGAACGCTCCCGCAGCGTTGCTGGAGCAACATCCGGGAGCGTGCTATAATGCGAGACAATCGGTGCCCCGCCCACCCGGGCAGCATCGGTTAACTGACTAAGCCGGTTTTACCTTCCAGGGGAGACCGGCTTTCTTGTTGTCCCAACACCGTCCGTCATTCGTCGCGCCTCCCGAACAGGTCGATCAGCGCGACAACCACCAACAACAAATCGCATACTGCAATGACTGTCTGTGCGTCCATGAGCACTCCTTTCGGAAGCTGCCCAGGACATGACGGAGCACCGCCGGAGATTCTACCACGGGCAGGAGCCGGGTTGCTTTCATGCGGAAAGAAGACCCGCAGTGAAGGAGACGGCGAAGTCAACCAAGATCAGGATGGCTTAGGCGCTTGAAAGCCATGCGGGAATCGGAAGGCATCCGGAAATTCGGCAGTGACAGGGTGCAAGCACCCTGTACCC
>CALEWN010000159.1 GCA_937925385.1 uncultured Senegalimassilia sp. | reverse complement strand
GAAGGGTTCCAGAAGTTCGAGGGTTACGCTTTTGAGTTGCATGAGGACTTCGGCGACTTCCTAGACTGCTTCGAGCGAGACTACCGAGACCACAATCTGAGCAGAATGGTGGCGGGCTATGCCTGGGAGTGGAAGACCAAGCCTGGGAGAAAGCTGAAGGAGGGGGAAGTCCCGTCCGAATACGATATCGAGATTGACGGCGTGCGCTTAAGATGGAACTGCACTAACGAGAACTGGGTCGGTCTTGGCGTGGAAGACCCCCGAGTTGCTCGCGAAGTTGGTTGCATTCATTCGATTCAAGGCTATGACCTCAGCTATGCCTATGTGATTATCGGTCGTGATTTGCTTTTCAATGGAGAAAAGGGAAAGCCAGAATCGAACAAGGAGGGCTACTTTGACAGCAATGGCAAGGTAAAAGCCTCGAAGGATGAGCTCGATCGCTACATCAAGAACATCTACTACGTATTGCTCACGAGGGGGATTCTTGGGACCCACGTGTACGTCGCGGACCCGACATTGAGGGGGTACTTCGCCCAGTATTTCCAGCAAAAGAAGAAGTAGGGTTAGACAAAGAGCTACATCCTATATACTCCCCCATTTCCCCACCTGTGTTTTAGCCCTCCCTTCGATTTGTTGTACAACAAATCGAAGGGAGGCTTTGCTACACTCGAATGTGAATAGGTTTGTGTGCGGTTACCGTTGGAGGCGCTATGGAGCACATCACTACCTTGTCATTGCATATCGAGCCGCAATCATCTGGTGAGCACCCGTCGTGGCGGCCCTCCTTCTTGGGGCCGATGCTGCAAAGCGTTCTGATGGAGCATGTGGACGACGATTACGCCGCGCAGCTTCACGCTTCAACGTTCAACCCTTATGGCCAGTATTGCTTCGTGGGCGAAAACGGCGAAATCATCTGGCGCGTGAGCGCGCTGACCGATGAAGCCGCTGAGCGTCTTGTCGGCCCGGCGTCGAAAATCGACTCGTTCACCTTGCGGAACTTCAATGAGACGTTCACGGTGCGGCGCAGGCAATTCGACTCCTTCGGCGTGGATCACTTGCTCGGGATTCTGAAAAGCGAAGCCGGCCCGACGTTTCGCGTGCGGTTTGCAACCCCCACGGCCTTCAAAAGCAAAGGCCGTTACGTGATCATGCCCGACGTCCGGCTCATCTTCCAAAACCTGCTTATGCGCTACAACCGGGCGTATGCGGGGGATTGCGAAATAGACCCCGAAACGCTCGAGTATATTTCCGAGCACGTTTCTATCACCTCGTACAACCTGTGCTCGAGGTACTTTCCCCGCACAATGGGGAAAGCTGACAAGATTCCCGCATTTGCGGGCACGTTGACGCTGCGGGCTTTTGGGCCGCAATCGCTGCAAGGGCTTGTTGCCATGCTGCTTGCGTTTGGCGAAGCGTCTGGCGTCGGGGTGAAAACGTCTATGGGCATGGGCGGCATGCAATTGTTGAAGGGTTCGTCGAATCGAAAAGGAGGAACCGTTGGACGATAGAACAATCCTGTGCTACGGAGCGCTGTTGCACGATATCGGGAAGGTCGTGTATCGCGGATCTTCGGGCAAAGGCACGCACGCTGCGCTTGGCGCGCAGTTCATAACCGACGAGGTTTCACCGCTTAACCCTGCGTTCTGTTCGCCTGAGGGTTTGAAGGTTGTCGAGCAGATTCGATACCACCACGCGCGTGAGATGTCTCGCTCGACGTCGCTTGAGCCCGACTCGCTGGCGTATATCACGTACTTTGCGGACAACATCTCGGCGGGCATGGATCGCAAGAACGAAGGCGATGATGAGGCGAAAGCCTGTTTCGACAAGAGCGTTGACCTGCGGAAGATCTTCAACATCCTCGGCGGCAGGCATGACGATAACGTTATCGGGCATGAGGACTACAACACCATCCGCGAAACGATAAAAGGTCAGCTCGCACAAATGGGTATCGCTTCGCAGGAAGTGAACTCGCTGCTTCACGTGCTTGAGGCGACCACCAATACGGTTCCCTCGTCAACGAACCTGTCGGAGCTCGTGGACGTATCGCTGTACGACCACGCCAAAACAACGGCGGGTTTGGCGCTGTGCATCTACGATTATTTCAGGGAGCAAGGCATTTGCGACTATCGCGCGGCGTTGTTCTCGGGAGAGGCGTCTTGTGCGTACTACTCCGAGCCGATGTTCTTGTTGGCAACCTGCGACATGAGCGGCATCCAGGATTTCATCTATAGCATCAGCGGCTCGAAGGCGCTTAAGCAGTTGCGTGCGCGAAGCCTGTACCTTGAGCTCATGATGGAGCACATTGTCGACGAGCTGCTCGAACGACTGTCGTTGAATCGCGTGAATGTTATGTACACGGGCGGCGGCCATGCGTATATGCTGTTGCCGAATACGCAGCAGGCCAAGGCGGTTTTGCAAGCGTTCGAAAACGAGCTGAAGAACTGGTTCATCAGCGAGCACGGCGTGAACCTGTACATGGCTTTCGCAACCGTTGAGTGCAGTGCGGATGATCTGTCGAACGCCGGCGAAGACAAGACGCGCTTCGGCAATTTGTTCAGGGAATTGTCCGCAAAGCTATCTGACGCAAAAGCCGCAAGATATTCGGCTGCGGATATCAAAACCCTGAATTGCGGAGGCGATGGGCTTGCCGACGACGGCAGGGAATGCCGCGAGTGCCACCGTTCGACGGCGCTTGCTTCTCATGACGACATTTGCGAAACGTGCGAATCATTGCGCGATATATCAGCGGACCTTGTCGAGAAAAGCGTGTTTGCGATTATCGACGACTCTTATGCATCGACGGCAAACCATCGGCTTTCGCTCCCATTTGGCTGCAGCCTTGTGTTGTACGAGCGTGATCGCTATCTCGCCGAGAAGCCTGTGACCAGGCGTGTTT
>CALEWN010000158.1 GCA_937925385.1 uncultured Senegalimassilia sp. | reverse complement strand
ACGAGCAAAGAGTTGTGGAGGGACCGGAGAAATATCTCCGCCTCTCGCATCGGGGACTAGAGCTGATGAACGGCGAGCCCGATTTCGGGAAGGGCTGGCTAGCGAAACTTGCAGATGCATTTGACGATGAGCCGCCTGCGCCGCTGGACCCTGAAATCCCGATTCGCGCGCGGAATGCGTCAGTGTACTCTAAAGAGAAAGACGCCGGTCTTGATTGGCTTCGCAACGCATCGATCGGCGGAATCATCGGGGCATTGACGCCCGGAAAATTCGTTGCCGCTGTCGGAGGCGCGATTCTTGGCGTTACGCTAACGCCCGGCCCCGAACGACGCTGGTTCTTGGATGTCCTCGATTACGACACGGACAAATGGGTTTTTGAACTAGAGAACGAAGAAGCAGGTAAAAAGGTGATTACGTTTCTGGATGAGCATTTGGCTGTTTAAGCGTCGTCATAGCTGAGCACAGATATCTGCTTGAATTTTCGAAGGTTTGAAAGTTCGCAGCCTTGTAGCACGTTACTTGAGCATGCGGCTCACGAAGGAGAGGATGCTTTGTGGGCCATTAGCTCGTATTTGCTTACCACCATCGTTTCCCGCAATCCGTAACATTTCCTTCGTGCCGCTTGCAATCCGGAAGTCCCCGCACGCACCGCGCTGCAGTTCGATAATGGCGGCGACACCAAAACCCCAACGCAAGGAGTATCACGTGTCTATCTTCAACCGTTTTTTCAAGCCAGGCGAGTCTGACGCACCAGAAGACCCGGACGATTCGCAGGAGAAGTCGCTCGCTCCGCTGACCCCTGACGAACTGATGCGTCTTGAGGGCGCATCGTCCAAATCTATCTCGTTTCCTCTCGAGGGTAAGGCCGCTGCCGCCGCGGATTCGTTGATCCCGCTTGCTGCTAACGTGACCCAAGCCGCCCAGCAATACGGCATGGCGGTGGTTAAGTTTCCAGAGGGCGCCGGTTGGGGCGACTTGTGCGTGCGTCGTTCCGATGGTTGGAACCTGCTCTCCAGCTTCGGTAACGACGGCAAGTTCAATGACATGGCAGCCATCAAACAGGCTGGCCTGCAGCCCATAGCAGCAGCTAATCTCGCTCTCCAGGGCGCTGCAATCGTGGTGGGCATGGCGTACATGAATCAAATTAACAACAGGCTTGATCGTCTAGAATCGACCGTCCGAGATATTCAGCGCAACATGGAGCTCCAACGACAAGCTGAGCTCAAAGCGGCCTACGACAGCCTTGTTCGCCTAACGTTCAAGTTTAACGAGTACGCAGCCCACCCGGAAAAACGCCAGGCGGCTCAGCTCCTAAATGAGCGTGCCATAATCGA
>CALEWN010000157.1 GCA_937925385.1 uncultured Senegalimassilia sp. | reverse complement strand
CCGGAATGCCCAGCATGGAGTACACGAAGCCGGAATACATGTCCACGTTCGCGCACATGTCCTTCCTCGTGCCCTTCTCGTTGAGGATGACCTCGGGCGCCAGGCGCTCGATCTTCTCAAGCAGGCGGAACTCGGCCTCGAATTCAGTGCCCATGGCCAGCTTCTCGGCGAAGCGCTTGCAAATAACGGCACGAGGGTCGGACAGCGTGTAAACCGCATGACCCATGCCGTAGACCAGGCCGCTCTTGTCATAAGCCTGCTTGTTCACGATCTTCGCAAGGTATGCCGCAACCTCGTCATCGTTTTCCCAATTGACGACGTTGTCCTTGATCTCCTTCTGCATGGCCAGAACCTGATGGTTCGCGCCACCGTGCTTGCGGCCCTTCAGCGACCCGATCGCCGCTGCGTACGTAGAGTACGGGTCCGTGTCCGCAGAAGTCAGCACATGCGTGGTGAACGACGAGTTGTTGCCGCCGCCATGCTCGGCATGCAGGCACAACATGATGTCAAGCATGCGCGCTTCCTCTGCCGTGAACTGCCTATCGGGGCGCAGCATGGAAAGAATGGTCTCGGCGGTGGATTGGCCCGGAATGAAGCGATGCATGATCATGGACTCGTTGTTATAACGCGCGCGAATCGCGTAATACGTCAGCACCATGATGCGGGGGAGGCGGGAAATCAGCGAGATGGCGGTACCGATCTCATGCTGGACGGATCGATCCTCGGCATTTTCGTCATATGCATACAGAAGAAGAATAGTTCGAGCCAGCACGTTCATGATATCAGGAGGGGTGTTGCGCATGATCATGGACGCGGTGAAACCATCGGGCAGCTCACGCTGGGCATCGATGGTGGCGATATAGCCGGAAAGCTGCTCCTCGGTGGGAAGCTCGCCCATCAGCAGCAGATAGGAAACCTCTTCATAGTTGAATCGGCGGTCCTTCGCATCGACACCCAGAAGGTCGTAAAGATCATACCCGCGAAGGCGCAACTCGCCTTCGTCGGCGAGTTTTTCGCCATCGGACATGACGTAGCCATGCACGTTGGAGATGCCCGTCAAACCCGCCAGCACGCCGGTGCCGTCGGCATTGCGCAAACCGCGCTTCACATCGTAACGTTTGTACTTGTCAGCATCGATCGAGTTGATGCTCTTGAAATTCTCGTACAGGTCGATTTTCTGTGTGCCGCCCATTACGCTCCCTTCCTTTCGTGTCATACATTCCCGCCGCTTCAAAACCAGCAATGCCCGCGCGGGGCGGGCATTGCTGGTTGTTGCTCGAACGATATGCTATTTTGCAGCGCCGATGCGGCAAATGGTGGTGCCGCAGTCAGGGCACTTGCCCTTCGTGATGGGCTTGCCGTTCTTCGTGACGCCCTCAACGGGATCCTTCATTATTTTCTTTGCCTTGCATTTCACGCAGTATGCCTCAATAGCCATAGTAAACCTCTCTAGTTCCTGTATAAGAGCGCAATCGCCGCGAATCGGTGAATGCACCTTCAGTTCATGCTCGTGCGGGCTGAAATTATAGGCCAGCGGCCGTCCAGACAGATAACGAGCATGTTACAGGCCTTACATATTCTTCAACAACTCCATAAGAAAGTCCACGTTGGAGGCCAGTTTCTTCTCGTCGATGTTCTCGACGATGTCGTCCTGCTGGCCGTACAGCGCAGGCTTACCGCCTTCCATGCCCACCAGATGGGTGACCTGGCAACCATGCTTCGCGGCGTACGATGCAGCGCTTTCGTCGCCGAGCAACGCACCGGATGCCACCTTGATACCGGTAGCCTGCGAAGCCTTGCGGATGTAGCGCTTCATACGAGACGACGCTTTCGAAGGCTTCAAGAAACCCTCGCGCTCGATCATGGTCAGATCGCCGGCGCCGACGGCGTCGATGTCAACGATGAATGCACCTCGCAGCTCGGATTGATGGGTTTCAAGGAACGCCCTCATGCCGGAGTTCTGAGCGAGCTCGGAACCCAGAGCCACGAACCACACCTCGGCATCGATGTCGGGATTGCGGAACTGGTACACCTCGTTGAGCTCCTCGTTCAGCTCAACGGGCGTCGGCACCGCTGCGGCGGCTGCCTCGTCGGCAAGCTCCTCGGAGGACAGATTGCTGCTCTCCATGCGACGAGCGGAATAAGCACCGCCATGCCACGGACGGAAGCGGTTGGACTGGGACTGCTCGTCATCGGCCACGTCATCGACATCGAAGGAATCGTCGTAAGCAACGCACGAAGCTTCCTGACCGACCGCCTCGACGTCGATCGGCTGAGGCGTCCACGCCTGGGTTGCCCCGAGATCGCTGTTTTGCATAGCGGGCAGTGCCTGCGTAGCCCCCGGGTTCACTGCAGCATCCCGACCGGCCTCGAGGGCGTAATCGCCCTGATACTCGCCATGCTCGTAGTGATCTTCCTGGAAGCTCTCCCAGCCGCCGCGCGCCTTTCCGGCGGCGCGGGCCTCGAAGTCGTCATCCACATCGAGCCACTCCTGCGGCGTGTCCTCTTCGTCATCCTTGCGATGGAGGAACTTGTCGAATAGGCGACGGAAACGCGACTTCGGCATCTCCATGTAGCCAGGGCCGGCAAACGCACCCGTTTCCGTGAAATGGTCCTCGTAAGCGGAATCGTCCGCATCGTCGACGTACATGTCCTCGGGATCCATGGTGCTGGCAAGCTCGCTGCTCACCGGAGCGAACGAACCGGTAGCGCCGGCAGTGCCGAACCCGGCAGCAGCGCTCACGCCCGGCTGGGCCTGAGCGGCATCCGCCGCCTTAATGGAACCGGACAGCGAAGGCAAGGAAGCAAGCAGGGAAGGCTTGGAGCCCTTCTCCTCGCCGGACACCTCATCGTCTTCGGACTCCTGCTCATGAGCGGCCTTGATGTCGGACGACCCAATGGAGGGAAGCAGGTTAAGCAGGCTGCGCGCCGCGGTCTTGCCGGCAGACTCGACGTCGGCAAGGGGGGCACGCTGCTTCACCGCTGCCGCAACGGGGGCAGCCGAAGCGGCCGGAGCTACCTCCGGCAAAGTGACAGGTGCCGCAGGAACCGCGGAAACATCCGGGATGGCAAGCGGCTTCGCCTGCAACTCCGGCACCGTTTCACCTACGGGCTCGGACACGGGTGCGACAGCTGCCACCGCGGGGGCGTTGGTAGCATCGACTCGGCCGTTCTCGGTGATGGAAGCCTGCGTCACATCGACGCGATTACCCGAGCGGGGGGCATCGGATTGACGGGACTGAGCTTCTTCCTGCACCTTGCGCGGATCCAGGAACGCCGGCATGGGAACATCGCCCATCGGCGGAACGTCGTCAAGGTGAAGCTTCGTCACGTCGATCGGAGGCGTAGCCGCCGTAGCGAAAGGATCGGCAATCTCTGCAGGAGCGACGGCCTGGGTTTTAACAGGCTCAGGCTCGGAAACCTGTGCTGCGGCAAACTGCGCGCCGGGCTGCTGAGCGGGAACCTGCTCAGATGCAGATTCGGTTGCCACGGCCGGTGCTGCAGAGCCGGCAACCGGAGCGACAGCATCGGGCTGGGGCGCCACGACGGCGGTATCGGCAACGGAAACCGTATCAACCGGCGCATTGAACTGCACGGCCTGCTGAGGTGCAGGAGCCTGAACAGCGGGCTCCTCTTGCACGGGAACCTGCTGCATGCGCGTAGCCTGCTCAGTCGCCGACACCGCGTTCACCGAAACGTTAGCGGGCTCGGTATTCACGACCGGCTGCTCGTTTTCGGGTTGCACGGTAGGCTGCACAGGCGCGATGGTCGCCCATTGCGGAGCGCGAACCTCGCGAATGGTGTCGCGATCTATATCGAAGGAGCGCTCAAGCTCATGCTCCACGATATTGTTCGCCTTCGCGAAATGCCCGGCGCTTTCAGCGACCGCGGCATCAAGGGCGCTGGCATAACGGGAGCGCTGCGCCGGCTTCTCGGCATTGCGCGGCTTCTTCGCCTTTTCCTGAGCACGGGCATACCAATCAGGCACGCTTGTCTGAGCCGCACGCTGCTGCTCCGCGGCTTCCTGCATCTGCTGGGCGGCAGCTTGCTGAGCCGCTGCCTGCTGGGCCTCGAACTCGGCTTGCTGCATAGCCGCCTGCTGGGCCTCGAACTCAGCCTGGGCCTGCGCGGCTTCCTGCATCTGCTGAGCCTCAAGAGCCTTCTCCTGCTCCTGCTCGGCTGCAAGACGGGCCTGCTCCGCATCGCGGCGGGCGCTCTCGATGGCGCGCGCCTCCATACGCTGCATGCGAGCTTCCTCTTCAGCTTCCTCGCGATCATGTCGCTCGATCTTCTGAAGATTGCGCTCCACCTCTTCAGCGGTCATGCCGTCGACAGGCTTGCCCGACAACGCCGAGATTGCAGCCTTGGCGGCGATAAGGCTCTCCTCGTCCTCCATAGAGGAACGGGGGTGAGAGGAATACACGAACTCCGCGCCTTCGGGCACGAGACCGCTTTCGTATGCGGCTTCCGGTCCATGCATCAGAGCATCTTCGCGCTCGGCAATCTCCGCTTCGCTCACGCGTCCCGCGCCGATGCGGCGAGCCAGCTCGAGCAGGGCGGCAACGCCGGAAGCGTTGCAGTTCGCGCCTTCGTTATAGGCAGCGGTCTGATGCAATGCGCCAAGCGCCAGCGGGATTGCGGTGAGCAGCATGGCGATAACGGTCAGCAGCGTGAAAATCGTGGTGAGCATACCTTCGGAAGAACCCAACGCAACGCCCTTGATGAGCAGCAGCACGGGAAGGGCAACCATCGCACCGAAGGAGATTTTACCGACGAGCGGCATGAACTGCGCCGTGGGGCCCGCAAGCTCTGCGCGCACCTTGCCGGTGTCGTAACGAGCCACCAAGATAACCTTTCGGCGACGAGCCCCTTCGCCATCTTCGGGCGCCGCGGGGGCGTACTTGGCCACAACGTTTTGGCTCACGCCTTTCCCCAGCAACTTCGAGATGATGGGCTTATCCAGATATTCGGCAGCGAACAGGCCTACGGCCGCAAGGCAGCCGATAACCCCAACGATGCTCAATACAGGCACGATCAACGAAAGCAATGCAAGCACTGCAGCAGCGCCGCAGCAGATCATGCTAGGCAGATGAGGGTCGCCAACGCCATTGAAATCCTCGATGCTCGCAGGCAGGCCCGCTTCCTTTTGGAATTGCTCAGTAATGTATAACGCAGCCTGCTGCTCCTCTTCGGTGCCAGCGGGACGGGCGCCGATTTCCTGTGACAGGTATGCGATATGCTCTTTAATATCCGGCATTTTTGTGCCTTTCGTTCCTCAATTACAGCAAGGCATATACGGGATGCAGTATACGCTATTTGCCTTGCGCGCCCAAATAATCACGTATAACTGCATCACTGGTCCCGGCAGCTGCGCGCTGCCCGCCATATGACCGAATGACTTCCGACCAGGTGGTGAAATACGCGTCTTTGATCAACTGCTTTGGGTCGCTTGGCAAGCTGGCAGCCATAGCCGCCGCTTCCTCTTCGGCAGCGTTATACGCATCGTTCAAGGCAATAGCCTCTTCCTTGTTTTTCTCCGATAGCGCTTCATCGGACTGGACCGCCAGATCCAAAGCATTCATACGCTTTTCAACATATTCGATCAGCGCCGTAAAATCTGCTGTCGGACAATCCACCTGAAGAGATTCAAGCTGTTCTCGACCCTTGGAAAACAACTCCTTTGCCTCCAAGGTGCGCTGCTTTGACGCATCGACCTCGTTCTGCCCGGCAAGTTTCGTCGCTTCGCGAGCCTGGGCATCTGCATCCAACACCACCTGCCAAGCAGCATCGCATTCTTCGGTTGCCAGCTCAGCACTTTCCGATGCCTCAACAAGCTGCATGCCATGCTTTATCATGTCCTGACGCGCCGATATCGATATCACCGTCTGGTTAGCAACTTCGCGGACGGATGGATCGGACAGCTTTTCCGAAACATTGCGAGCCTTCCCGTCGGCGTTGGTTAACAAGCCCTTGGTTTGCTCGATCGAGGAATACACCTCTTGTCTCTGCCCATCGCTCTCCACTGCAAAATGATCATCCACTATTGCGTCTATTTGCAAAATGGTCTCATCGGCTTCGGAAACCAGCCTCAAAGCATCCATAAGCTCAGACTCATATCCCTGCTGCTCGGTAACCTGGCAATGCCAAGCCCAAACGCCAACGGACACGATCGCTAAAGAAGCGGCCACCACCGTGGATACCGCAATGATTCTCCCTTTGCGACGCCGTGCTTTCCTTCGCGCAATCTCCTGCTCAATGGACATGCGCTTAGGGGCGGCCTGCATCTTCGACGAAGTCTTTTCGCTGGAATCTGATGCATGAACGGCCTTCTTGCGTTTTACCGCTTGCTTGGCGGACCTCTTTTCGACCCTTAGCTTGCTTTGGCGTTTCCGAGCATCATCTCCAACAACTTGCTCACAGGACGACGGTCCATGCTTGGATGTTTCACGTGAAACATGTTCACCTGTTTCACGTGAAACACTTTGAGCGCGCGCATCCCTACGGTCGGCAAGCAAATCCCTTAAGCTGAATCGCTGAGTTGTTTCCTTATATTTAGCAGCATCAAGAACGCTCAAGGATATCTCGTTCGACGTTCCGTGCGTCCTCTCTTTGATATGAGCTGCTCGGGCGATTTTGTTGTCTCGTCTTCTCATACACGCCGCCAGGTTCAGCCTTTGTTCGCTGCCGCCAATTCAGCAACGATCTGAGCAGCAGGAAGCACCTTGATGTTGCTGCTTGGCAAGGAATTCAGGAAGACCTTCCCGTAGCTCTTCGAAACCAACCTATGATCCGCAAGAATCAGCGCGCCGGTGTCGTCAGCGCGACGAATCAATCGACCAGCTGCCTGCTTCACCTCAAGCACCGCTGCGGGCAACACATAGTGTCGCCAAGCCTGATCGTCACGTTCGGCGCGCTCGCAGGATAGCGGATCGGTCGGCTTCATGAAGGGAAGCTTCGGAATGACAACACCCTTCAACGTTGCGCCCGGAGCATCAAAACCCTCCCAGAAGCTTTTAAGCGCGAACAGCGACAAATGCTCGTCGGCAAGGAAATCATCCCGCAGCCCCTTCACCGACACGCCCCACTTCTGGCACACCAAGCGCAAATCATCGCTCTTCAGTTCAGGCTGCACATAGTCGAAGCAGCGTTCCATCTCGCGACGGTTCGTGAACAGCGTGAGCATCGAGCCTTGCTGCGCCTTATGAGCCTCAACAAGGAACTTCTGCAAGGTAGCCATATAGCTAGGCTCGTTCGGCTCAGGCATATCAGCCACGACGTACACCGTCATGTTCTTGTCAAAGTCGTAGCTCGAGTCAAGCTGACGGGTTTCAAAAGGAGAGAACTCGCCTTGACCAAGACCCATTGCGTTCGAGAAGCCATCGAAGCTGCCGTTAACGGACAGCGTTGCCGATGCGAATACCACCGAATGCGTGGAGGCATACAGCGTATCGTTCAGCTTTCCGCCGACGTTAACGGGCATACCCTGCAGCTTTTCACCGATACGATCTTTCTTCCGGCA
>CALEWN010000156.1 GCA_937925385.1 uncultured Senegalimassilia sp. | reverse complement strand
GGCCCCGGCGCTTTGGGTCCTGACACTTAGGGGACGTAGCGTTATCTGTCCGAAAATCGGACAGATAACGCTACGTCCCCTAAGTGTCAGGACGGCGGTCGGGAGCACCGGACCTCGAAACGCATCTGAGCGTCAGCCCAAACGACAGGACTGCCCGCGAAAGCAAAACCCCACCCACGTAGTCGGAAATGTCAAGACTCTGTGACGATGGGTGCAGCCTGGGTTGACGTTTGCTGGCGAAGTGCGCAAACCGCGTCGTTTCGGCGCATCAAACAGGGTTTTGCGGTTTTGCCGCGGCCCGCAAACGTTAGGAAACATGATGACCTGCACCAATCTGGATATCCGAATTATCAGCTCCATTATCTAGGGTCCGGGTTGCATTTCAGCTGCCCGAACGCTAAACGGGCAGCTGATGGTTCTTCAAGCCGGAGGCTGTTTGAGAAAAACGGCCTCCGGCTTTTTTGCGCCGCCTTTTGCGGTGCCGGCATTTCGCCTGATGCGTTTCGCCTTCCGTCTTATGGCTTTCCACCTGGTCTTTTGCCCAAGCCTCCCGTTTTTCCCAAGCAACGTTCGCTTGCGGGGCCGGTCATCGACCACACGTGCCGCGCCGCCACCCGGTAACGCGGCAGGAAAGGAAAGGCAAGGAAAATGAACGATCTAATCAAATCACCCGCTACCGCCGCTGCCGGCGTGGCGGCTCCGGCGCCAGCAGTGGCTGCAAAGCCGCAGGTCAAACGCGACTCAACCCTTGAGGTTATGGTCGCATCCATGGTCGGCACGGCCATCGAGTTCTACGACAACTACTGTTACTCCATTGCTGCCGCAAGCTACTTCGGCCTCATCTTCTTCACCGACGTCGCCAAGTCCGACCCGGTGCTCGCCACGCTGCTCGCCTTCGTCACCTTTGCGGTGAGCTTTTTGGCTCGCCCGTTCGGTAGCCTGTTGTTTGGCCACTTCGGCGACCGCCTCGGTCGTAAGAAAACCCTGGTCGCGGCCTTGATGCTCATGGGAACCGCAACGTTTTGCGTCGGCCTGCTGCCCGGATACGACGTGCTCGGCCCCGCGGCAGTGGTGCTGCTGTGCGTTTGCCGCGCCTGCCAGGGCCTGGGCCTTGCCGGCGAGTGGTCCGGCGCCGCGCTGGTGGCAACTGAAAACGCCCCGGCCGATAAACGCGCGCTGTTCGGCAGCTTCCCGAACCTTGGCGCGCCCATCGGCTTCTTCTGCGCGTATGGTGTGAACCTGCTGCTCGATACGCTGCTGCCCGCCGACGCGATGGTCGCCTGGGGCTGGCGCGTTCCGTTCCTGCTGTCGTGCCTGCTCGTGATCGTCGGCCTGGTCGTGCGTATGCGCATGAGCGAGACCCCCGTCTTCCAAAAGGCTGCCGCCGAGAACCGCACGACGAAGACCCCGCTGCGCGACTTAGTCCATCATTGGCGCCGCCTTGTGCTAGGCACCTGCACGATGAGCATCACCTACACGTTGTTCTATGTGCTGGGCACCTGGTCGCTGTCCTACGGCGTGTCCACGCTGGGCTTCTCGCAGCAGCAGTATCTGGGCATGCAGATGATCTCGGTGTTCTTCTTCGCCGGGTTCATCTTGGTGGGCTGCCTGACCGCTGACAAGCGCGGCCGCAAGCCCGTTTTGGTGGTCGGCAACGTTTGCACCGTGTTGTTCGCCCTGGTGGCGCCCATGCTGCTGGCCGCTCATAGCGTGCTGTCCGTGATGGTGTTCCTGTGCGTCGGCTTCGCCTGCATGGGCACGATCTTCGGCCCTTGCGGCAGCTATCTGCCCGAGCTGTTCCCCGCGAAGGTGCGCTACTCCGGAGCCGGCCTGAGCTACAACCTGGCGGCCATCACCGGCGGCGCGTTCGCCCCGACCATCGCATCGGCCCTGGTCATGAACTTCGGCATCCAGTCGCTCGGCTGGTACCTGGGCGGTATGGCCCTGGTCGCCCTGGTGGCGCTGGCCTTCTTCCGCGAAAGCAAGGACGTCGACTTCGAGCAGTAGCGGAAGACGGCGCAGCAAAGCCCGCGGAATCGCGGAAACGCGCGAATTGCGAACCCGCAAAACATGCGAAACGACGAACGCCCCTGCAAGCCTCTTCGACTCGCAGGGGCGTTCTGTATGGGGAAGGGGCGCGCAATCAGCAGCGGCTCACGCCAACCTTCCCGCGCGTTCAACCGCCGGTTCCGCAAAAGCCCCTTCGCCCACTACTCCTGTACCTTCAGCGCCAGGGCCAGGGGCACACGCTTGATGCGGCGGATATGCAGCAGCGCCACCGCCAGGTAGGTGGCGAACCCGATGGTGATGACCTCCGCGATGGCCGTCATGGGCACGTAGATCTCGATGTTGCCGTTGTAGGCCAGCAGCATGGCGCGGAAGAGCAGCGTCAGCCCGCCGATGATCAGCGGCTGGCATACCACCAGCGACACCGCCACCGTCAGCGTGATGGAGCGCACATACAGGCGGCTGATCTCGGAATCACGGTAGCCGAACACCTTCATGTAGCTGATCGAGCGTGCCGACCGGTCGATCACCGATTTTGTAAGCAGGTACATGAACACCAGGAAGATGAACACGGAAAGCCCCACCAGCATGCCGATCACGTCGTCCATCATGCCGACGAACTGCTCGCCGATGGCGTCCATGCTCTCGGGCGTCAAGTCGCTGGCAAGGTAGCGCGCATCTAGGTCAAGCGCCTGATCGGAGGCGTAGCCGTTGAAGTACCCGGCGTCGTTTCCGAAGAAGCGGTTGAAGTCGTCGAGGCTCATGTACACGGCCATGTTAGACTTCGTGCCCCAGGTGTACGCGTCGCCCTCGTAGGCGACCTCGCGCGTTTCGTCCTCGTATTTGTCGTACAAGCTGACGGTTTGCCCGTCGGCGAAACGGAACTTGTCGATTAGCCCGTTGCCGAACACCACGTGCCCATCGCCCACGGCAAGGTCGTCCCAATAGCGCGAATCCTCGGGTACGCCGTACACGGTGATCGTCTCCGTGCCCGAGTCCTCGCCGCGGTCGTAGTCCAGCGAATACACGGCGTACTTCTCGGCCTGCGCGATCTTCCCCGCCCCGTTGTCCACGGTGTTCACGGGGTGGACGTCGTCGGAATCCGCATCGATGTCGGCGGCCTTTTCGACCATGTCCAACACCTCATCGCGCGGTTTACCCAGGTCAGCGGCTACCGAATCGACTTTCCCGTAGAACGAATCCTGCGCTGCGTTAAACGCGTCCTGCGCGCGGGCGAGGTCATCTTGCGCATCTTGCGCGGTCTGCATGGCGTCTGCGGAAGGCGTCGCGGCCAGCGCCGAAGCGGCATCCTGAAGCTTGTCGGCGGCCGTTTGCAACGCGTCGCCCGCATCTTCGAGCACATCTCCCGCATCCTCTACGGCGGTCAGCTTACCGCCTTCCACGCTCTGCAGCTCGTCGATGGCGGCCCACGCCTCGCGGTCGGCTTGCGTGCCGTCCAGCTCCAGCGGCGCCTTCAACGCGTACATGTGCTCGGCGACCACGTTGTTGTGCAGGTTCTCGGCGTAGTGCGTCATGGTCGGCAAAATGGCCAGCGAGAACAGCAGCAGCATGCTGGCGAACCCGATTCCCACGAACAGCGTGGCGAAATTTCCCAGGTTGCGCAAGAACACCCGCATGCGGAAGCGCGCGATGAAGCTCAGGCGCTCGGGCAGGGCAAAACCGCGCTTCACGCCGCCTTTGCTGGTTTCGTGGCGCAAAAACTCCAGCGGGGTGTGACCCATCTTCCGCAAAAGCCCCAACAACGTGATGCCTACGAGCGTCGCCACGGGCAGCGCGGTGGTTTGCGCGAACACGCCCCAGCTCCAGGTGGCGTAGTAAGGCGGCAGGCTGTAGCTGCCGTAATACAGGTTGCGCATCGGCTCGCTCATCAGGGTGTAGCCGGCCACGTTGCCTACCACGGCCGCTACGATGCCCACCGCCGCTGGCAGCGCCAGGTAGTGCGTCACCAGCTCGCGGCGACGATAACCGCTGGCCAGCAGCGTGCCGATGATCGCGCTTTCCTCCTCGATGGTGCCCGATGTCAGCACCACGAACACAAACGCCATGATGACGATGATCATGTACAGAAGTACGCTCCACATGGTGGAGTCGCCCGAAACATCGTCGGCGGCGTAACCGATTCCCTGGTTGGCGCTCGAATCGGTCAGGTCGTCCACGGTCGCCCCGGCATCGGAGAGCGCGCGAACCATGTCCTTCTCGACATCGGTTCGTTGCGCCACGGTCAAGTCGCGATTGGTGAAACGCACCGAGTACGTGTACGCCGGTTGGTGCCCGGTGGCCTCAAGCGCCGCGAAACCGCTTTCGGAAACCTCGGCCACGCCGAACGTCAGCGTGTTCACCGTGAAATCGGAGTTGCTCTGGAACAGCGCCTGGTTATCGGAGGTCGTCATGATGCCGCACACGGTGAAGCGCTGGCCGAACAGCTCCACCTCCTCGCCGACGGTTATGCCATTGTTCGTGGCGAACACGCGGTCGATGGCAACCTCGTCGGCTGCCTCGGGCACGCGCCCCTCGGCGTATGCGGCCAGGTCAACCTGGGTGCGATGCTGATAGACGCGCAGCGTGCGGTCGCGGCCGTCGTCTCCTTGCGCGTGGTTGAAATCCGCGTCGAATGACCAGTTGCGGACGATGTCCGTGCCGCCCGTTCCGGCGTCACGCGCCGCATCGGCGGCGGCGTTCAGCTGCTCGTCGGTGGCCTCGAAGGCGGTGGTGAAGCGCGCGTCCTCGATAGAGTACTGCTCAGGCATGTCGTCGATGATGACGGCGATGGAATGTGCTGCCAGCAAAAAGCCCGATGTCAGCGCGATGGTCACGGACATTAGCAGGAAGATGCCCAGGTATTTCCCCAGGTTGTTCTTCAGCTCGCGCGGGAAGCGCTTGCGCAAAGGCGATGCCATGGCGCGCCTCCTACCAGGTCAGGTCGCGCGCGGCCATGCGCTCGACGTTCGCCGTGTCCTCGGCAAGCTTGCCGTCGCGCAGGCGCAGCACGCGGTGGGCCATGTGCTTGATGGCGTCGTTGTGCGTGACGATGACTACGGTGCACCCGTAGTCGCGGTTCACGTCCTCCATCAGCTCCAAGATCTCCTTCGACGTCTGGTAATCCAGCGCGCCGGTGGGCTCGTCGCACAGCAAAAGCCCGGGATTCTTCACCAGCGCGCGGCCGATGGCGCAGCGCTGCTGCTGACCGCCCGAAACCTGGCGTGGGAACTTCGCGCGATGCTCGTAGAGCCCAAGCGAGCGCAGCAGATCGTCTATGGGGAGGGGGTTTGCGGAAAGATGGGCCGTGACCTCGATGTTCTCGCGGATGGTCAGGTCGGGCACCAGGTTGTAGAACTGGAAGACGAAGCCGAGCTTGTCGCGGCGGTACTCGCCGAGCTGCTTGGGCGTCAGGCTGGTAAGCTCCGTGCCGCCCACGTTGATGGAGCCGCTATCGGCCGCCTCCAGGCCGCCCACCAGGTTCAAAAACGTCGATTTGCCGCTACCCGACGGGCCCAGCAACACGCAGATTTCGCCTTTGTTCACGGTGGTGGTGACGTCGTGCAGCACCGTGGTGCGCGCCTCGCCTTCGCCATAATGCTTGCACAGGTCGCGAACCTGCAGGTAAGGCGTAGGGGAGGAAGCGGTGTCGGCGGTTGCGGGGTTCTTTCCCATGTCGTGCTCCTTCGCGGTATGCGGGAGCCCTGCGAGCGCCGGTCGCACCCGCAAAGGACCGCAGTATAGTTTGTTAAGGAAAACTATATACCACAAGTTCACCACAGGTTACAAGATGGGTAGAGAAAGGGGCTCGCAGAACGGTCGTTCTGCGAGCCCCTTAAAGAGCGCGAAATCGCGTGGGTTATGCGTTGCCGTCTTCGCCCTCGTCGTTAGATTCCGGCGCTTCGGGCTCGGGCTGGGCGATGCCAACGGTGCCGCCTGCGGTCCATGAGATCGGCGCGGCGTCGTACATCTCGGGAACAAGCCGACGTCCGGGCGCGGGAGTCTGACGGTCGGCATCGCCGACGGCACTGCGATCGGGCGTCGGGCTTTCCGTTATCGATGCCTTGGGCGCATGCGCCCCGCGTGCGGCGGGATTCGCCTGCTGCGCGACAGCCGCCTGAGCGGTCTGAGCCGCAGCCGTCTGCTGAGCCTGCGTCGCCGCGACGGCCTGCTGCACCTGCGCCTGCATCGGCACGCCGGCAGCTTGCTGGGCCACGGCCGCAGCCGCCATCGCTTGCGCCCCCGCTCCCGCAACCTGCACGGGCGCCATGGCCCCGGTGCGCGCGGCGCGCGGCATCTCGGCGTCGGGCGCCGCTTTGCCAGTGAGCTTGCGATGCAGGTCCATACGAATGGACGCGTACTCGCTGACCAGCAGCACCAGCAGGATGCACATGACGATCAAGTATCCGATCACGGCGCCGGGCAGCCCCGTGAAGTTCACCAGCAGCACGGGCACGAACAGGCTGAACCCGAACGTGATCAGGTACAGCTTCGTCACGGCGCGCTGGCGGCGCAGCACAGTGATCACCTGGTACAAAAACTCGATGCCGGCCGTCACGCCGCCCGCCGCCAGCATCACGAAGCACAGCCCGCGGTACTGCTCGAAGTCGATGCCGTACAGGAAGCTCATGATTGCCAGGCCGAACCAGCTCATGGCGCCGGCGACCACTACGGTGATGCCCACGATGATCACGAACATCACTATGATGATCAGATCGAACTTCTTGCGCTTGGCCGGGTCCGCCCAGGCGTTGGCCATCTTCAGCAGCATGGGCTTGTAGATGAAACCGCTGGTCAGCAGGATGGCGTGCGCGGGGAAGTACAGCGCGTTGTAATACAGCTGGTTGTCGTAGGACAGCGCGCCTTCCATGACGAACTTCGGCATGTTGTCGATGAGGTTGTACATGAACAGCGCCACGAACAGCGGGAAGCACTGCTTGAGCAGGGCTATCACGCGTTTGGCGCTCGCGCGGCGCGACTTCGGCGTCTCAAGCTGGGCCAGCGGGAACGTGAACACCACGAACGTGAGCGCGGCGATGACGGCCATGACGATGCTCGACACGCCCACGTTGCGCGTGATGAGCAGCGCCAGCGAGAACCCGATGAGCGCCGCGGCGGACCTGAAGGCCTGCGAGATGCCGGCAAGGTAGAGCTTGTCCACCTGTTGCAGACGCCCTTCGTACACATCGGCCAAGGCGTCGATAGCCTTATATAGGTATACGCCCAGGCTCATCAGCCACATCTGGTCGGTATATCCGCGGAACTTGCAGTACGTTATGCCGGCCACCAGCATGATGACCACGGTGAGCACGCGGTTTGCCTGGTAATCGGCGAACGAGTACTCCTCGTCAAGGTCGGATGCCTGGAAGTTACGCACGCCGTAGTTGCCCACGAACATGAGCAGAAGCGCCGTGACGAAGGCCAGCGAGAACATGCCCGCCTGCTCGGCGCCGGCAAGCTGCGTGACCACGATGGTGAGCACGGGGAACACCATGCCCCACAGGCCCACGCC
>CALEWN010000155.1 GCA_937925385.1 uncultured Senegalimassilia sp. | reverse complement strand
TTCGGCTCCTACGACTGGAACGACGGCGAATGGATGGAGCTATGGGAGCAACGCGCCGACGAGGCCGGCCTGAACGTGGTGGACAGCGTCATCGCCAAGGACTATCCCGACGATGATGCCGCCGCTGAGTGCATGCGCCTTGGCGCGCTGCTGGCTTAACGCAGCTTACGATCCCCGGCGGTTCGCAAAACCGACGATCGACCATGGAAAAGGGCCTCCTAAGGGAAGCCCTTTTTCGCGCTAGCGGACAAGCCGCTCCTATAATGCCGCAGCCGGGATCCCCCTCGCCATTTGCGCAACCTGCCCAGCGAAACGGGCCACCGCATGCGGTCGCTCGCCTTGCGACGGGCGCGCAACTAGCGCTGGATCACGTAGTAGCCGGCTTCGCGAACGCCATTCTTCACGCGGTCCATGTCAAGCGGCTGCTTGGACAGCACGTG
The DNA here is from genome assembly GCA_937925385.1 of uncultured Senegalimassilia sp. Lineage (GTDB taxonomy): Bacteria > Actinomycetota > Coriobacteriia > Coriobacteriales > Eggerthellaceae > Senegalimassilia. The sequence continues at coordinate 1,688 of CALEWN010000155.1, read as the reverse complement.
CGCGTTCTTCGCCGCCAAATCGATCCGCGCCCACACGCCGTCGATACCGTTCAGAGCATTCTCAACCGCGGCGGAGCATCTCTCGCACGTCATACCGCCGATCGGCACATCCGTCGCATACGGATAGTTCGCCTCGTCCGTATCCTCGACATGCGTCCGCTTGACCTTCTTCGCGCTCTTCCTGCCGCAGCATGAGCCATCACCCGAGAACGTGCGAACAGCCCTTCTAGCTGCGAAAACGACGGCAACGGCGATGACGATGCAGATGATCACGGTCGCGACCATGGTCCCACCTTTCTTACCTTTGGTGAACTAGTCAATCCGATTGTAGCACTTGCATACCCCCATGGGGCATATTCGAGCAGTATTTCCCATTTATTTGCTAGGCTTATCGAGAGCATGAAAGACCAGGTATCTGAATTTCGAAATACCCCGCAGACGGAATCTCCTATATTCCTATTGACCCGCTTCCTTTGCTTCGGTATAACTACGAACCGTCATCAAGTTATACGAGAACAAGAAAGCCATAGCAATCGATTTAGGAGATAGCAAGATGTCTGAGAAGCAGAAGTACGCATTCGAAACCCTGCAAGTGCACGCCGGCCAGGAGCAGCCCGATCCGGCCACCGACGCACGCGCCGTGCCGATCTACCTGACCTCGTCCTACGTGTTCAAGGATGCCGCCACCGCCGCCGGCCGTTTCGGCCTGACCGAGCCCGGCAACATCTACAGCCGCCTGACCAACCCCACCGTCAGCACCTTCGAGGAGCGCGTGGCCGCGCTTGAAGGCGGCGTGGGTTCCCTGGGCGTGGCAACCGGTTCGGCCGCCATCACCATCGCGGTGCAGAACATCGCCACCGCCGGTGACCACATCGTGTCCTCCACCAACCTGTACGGCGGCACGCTGAACCTGTTCGAGCACACGCTCGCCGACCAGGGCCTTTCCACCACGTTCGTCAACCCCGCCGACCTGGACGCCGTCGAGGCCGCCATCCAGGACAACACCAAGCTGCTCTACGCCGAGACGCTGGGCAACCCCAACTCCGACGTGCTCGACCTTGAGGCCTGGGCCGACATCGCGCACCGCCACAACGTACCGCTGATCGTGGACGCCACCTTCTCCACCCCCTACCTGCTGCGCCCCATCGAGCACGGTGCCGACGTGGTCATCCACTCCGCCACGAAGTTCATCGGCGGCCACGGCACGGCGATGGGCGGCGTGATCACCGACGCCGGCACGTTCGACTGGGCCGCCAACGCCGACAAGTTCCCGGGCGTGGCCAAGCCCAACCCCAGCTACCACGGCGTGGTGTTCACCGAGGCCGCGGGCGCCGCAGCCTACATCACAAAGGCCCGCGCCACGCTGCTGCGCGACCAGGGCGCCACGCTCTCCCCGTTCAACGCCTGGTTGCTGCTACTGGGCCTGGAGACGTTGTCCCTGCGAGTCGACCGTCACGTTGAGAACGAGCTGAAGGTGGTGGAGTTCCTGAACAACCATCCGCAGGTTGCTTCCGTGAACCATCCGGCGCTTGCGACCGGCCGTGCCAAGGAGCTCTACGACGAGCACTATCCCAACGGCGCCGGTTCCATCTTCACCTTCGATGTGAAGGGCACCGCCGACGACGCGCGCAAGTTCACCGAGTCCTTGAGTCTGTTCAGCCTGCTGGCCAACGTCGCCGACGTGAAAT
>CALEWN010000154.1 GCA_937925385.1 uncultured Senegalimassilia sp. | reverse complement strand
CGCCCAGACGACCGCACGGTCGAGCGCGCAACCCCCCCGCAGGGCGCGGGTGGGCTTGCGCGCTCCATAGCTGCCGAAGCTGTCAGCAGCTAGCCGCAATTAGAATTCCTCGCTCGCGCGACGCTTGCGGGAGATCAGCAGAGCGCCGGCGCCGGCGACGACCACCAGGCCGCCGAAGACGAAGGGCATGGTGTCGGAGTTAACGCCCGTCGCCGGAGCGAAGCCCTTCTCGTTGGTGTAGACGACCGTGCTGTCCTTGTGGATGGTACCGGTAGCAACCTTACCAGCCTGAGCTTGGCCGTCATCAACGGCGAAATTCTCGGTGTAATCCGTGTCGGCCTCGGTCACCGTATAGGTTGCACCCTCGGGCAGGTTCTTGATCTCGATGGACTGACCATGCTTCATCTTGAAGGTAAGGGTGTCCTTGGCATCAAAGGTGCCGGCGACATCGTTCAGCACGTAGTCGTAGGAACCCTGAGCGCCCTCGATCTTCAGCGTGTAGCTGAACTCGTCCTGCGTGTTCGCAGCGGTGCCGGCGACCTTCTTGAACACCTTCAGGCTGTCGTTTGCCTTGGCGGTGTTGGCGAATGCGGCCTTGTCAGCCTTATCGCCATTGGCAACCTTCGCCTTGATCTCCTTGATAACCGGCGTGTCGCTTGCAGGATAGTTGTCCGGCATGGACACGACGACTTCGACGTTGTAGACGGTACCGTCATACACGATGTTGGGGTTCGAGCCGGCGATCTCCTTCACGGTGAAGTTATAGGTGCCAGGTGCCGTGAAATCATAGCCTGCAAACAGGGTCTTCGCCGTCAGGCGGGCATTCGCTGAAGCGCCAGCGCCAGCAAGGGTTTTCCAGTCCGCCGTCAGCGTGCGCACGACCTTATCCGTAGACAGGTCGGCGGGCGTCCAGGTACCCTGCGCGGTTGCGCCCGTGAACTGAACCTCGAACGTAAACGCTTCCGTGTTGTTCAGCTGCGTGTTCGACGCCGCAGTCCAGGTCTTGTCAACGGTGAAACCGTTATCCTCAACCGTCGTTGCAAACGCAGCGCCCGGAAGAGCGATCACCATGGAACCAGCAAGTGCCGCCGCAACCACATTCTTCTTCAAGCGAGACATAACCATAGCCTTTCCTTTCTCCCGTCTCGTTTCCTATATCCCACGCAGTCGCAGCAGGGCCACAACCTTGCCCTCAACCACGTTGATACCTATTGCACCAACTTCGCGGCTATCGACCGCCTGCATACGATCGTCGCCCAATACGAAGTACTGCCCTTCGCCAAGCGTTAACGGATATGCCGGACCGCTTTCAGCCGGCGCGGTGGATTGACCGTTCGACGAAGGCTGCGCGCTCCCGTTGACCTTGAACGTGCCGTCTTCGGTGACCTCGACCACGTCGCCGGGCAACGCCACCACACGGCCGATGAGCTGCTGCCCGGATTGGGCGCGGTATACGATCACGTCGTTTGCTGAATACGTTTGCTCGAGCCGATACGTCAGCGCGACATCGCCGTCGCCCGATGCGGGCGACATGCCGCCGCCGCGAACGATCGCAAGCCCGAACACCGTCTGCAGCAAGATCGCAGCCACGCCGATCGCGCAAATCGTCTTCGCCGCCGCGGCGCCCGCACGTCTTCGCGCCTCGGCGCCTTGGGCGCGTCGCTCGATGACGCGCGCCTCAGGCGCCTGCGCTACTTCCCGTGCGAACCCTTCGGCCTCTTGCGCCGGTGATGTTTGGGGTCCACCAGCTGCTGCACACGGATCGGCTGCTGGGGAACCGGCGGCACCTGCAAAGCCTGCGCTCTCGAAGCCTGGGGCTTTGGTTGCACCGGCTGCTCCGCGCGGGCCTGCTCCAGCAGGGCCTCGTAGCGGATCTGCTGCTCCCGGTAGAGCTGGCGGTACATCTCGTCCAAGCGATGCACCACATGCCACGCCTGGCGCTCGTCGATTCCCCACAGGCGTCGGCGCCATACCAGACGCTGCAGCTTGTCGGCGATCAGCTGCAGCGAGACCGGCCGATCTTCCTGGATACTTTGAGGAACGCGTTTTCTACTCCTTCCAAGCACCCTGCTCACGCTTCCTGCGCTTGTAGCCGCTTGCGGCCAGAGCGCCCGCGCCCGCAGCGGCAGCTGCGAACAGCCCCGCCATCGGGCCCGCGCCAAGCGAGACCCCCGTCGCCGAGACCGCCTCGGCCGAGTTGGTGAATGCAAGCGTTTGCGTTTGATTGGAGACGATGGTCGCCGTCCTAGGCGTCGTAGCCGTCTGGCCGTCGGTTGCAACGATCTCGGAAGGTTCGTTGTTGACCGAAACCGTGGAAGAAGTCCTAGCGTTACCGGAAAGGCCCGTTTCACGAACGGCGACCTGCGAGCCAGCGGGAACCTTGGTCAGCGTGACGGACTGACCATGCTTGAGCTGGACCGTTGCCACGCCTTGATCGTTGAATGCCACAGAATTGACAGCACCTTCAGCGGTGAACGCCTTGCCCGCAAGAGCCGCGCACGACAGTTCGAACGTGAACGATTGGTCGACGTTCGCAGCGCTTCCTGTCACGCTCTTCGAAACGGAAAGGCTCCCCGACTGCGGGATATAATGAGCGTAGTAGGTGGTGTTCTGCGTGATGGTGCCGTCGAAGTTCGCCTTCTGCGTGCAAGCATCGTCCTTGTACCAGCCATCGAACTGATACGTCACGCCATCGACGGTTTGAGTTTCGGGGGTCTCTTCGCTGTCGCGCGCAGGCTTCTTAAGCCTGGACTCGCTGTAGCCGTTTTCCACACGCTGAGCGTAGTCCTTTAATGCGACCCACTCGGATTCTCCGGCGTACTGAACCTCATAGTTGACGGTGTAGTAGTCTTTTTCATTCAGCACCATGACATGATCGTAATGGTACGTTTTGACCAGAGAGCCCTTGGTGCTGTTGTAGTTGTTGTTTCCGGCGTTCGCACCAGAGGCCACCGTCACTCGAACTGGCGACAGCGTGTAATAGCCCTGCATCGAAGCTTCGGGGGTACCCGCTTTGGCGTATTTGTACGTCGTTCCCTCGAACGTGATGTCCGGATACAGCGGCTTGCTCGAGTCGTTGGCTACTTCGGAGATGCTCCCATATTGCGTGATCACCTTGCCTGAACTATAAATACCCGGGCTGTATACGCCGGAGATCGTGCTCACGCCAAGACCGAACCAGGTTTGATCAGGGTCCTCCCCGCTATCCATCGTCTTGCCCGGTATAAGCGCATACCAGTACAGATCTTCCGTCCCGAAAGCCACCGTCGTCGGCTCGTCCGCAGCATCGGCTGCGGCTACAACGGCAGGGTTGACCTGGTCCGTTGTCGGCTCGGTAGCTTCCGCTATTTCGGCAGGGGCTGCGGCCTGGTCACCATCGGCCTGCGCCTGATCGCCGGCGCTTGCCTGCGCCTGGTCCTGGGCAGACTCCCCCACCTGCGCCTGCGCGGGGACCTCTACGTCTCCCGCTTGCTCGCCATCGGCCGCCAACGCCGCCACGGGGAGCAACCCCACGACGAGCATCGCGGACACCAATAGCCTTAACGCTGCTTTTTTCGCTTTCATCTCTCCTCTTCCCTTTCCCGTTATCGCCTTGCGTTGCTCGTTTATCGTCTGGTTCGCAATCACGAAAGGACCGGGTCGTAAGAGCCCCGATCAGCTATTTACAACGCTGTACGTATTAGAAAGCTGCCCTCCGTTTTCGGAATGGCATGGCTCGACTTTGATAAGCCCTTCCCGACTCATGCGCGTGATGGCGCGGTCGATGGTCTTGACGCTGCAGCCCATCAGCTGCGACAACTCCTTTTTCGTTGCCCGCGCCGCACCGGACATGGTCGTTTGCGCGGCGATATAGCCGAGCAAACGCTCCTGCGTGGGAGTTAGCGAAATATCACCCTCATGTAACTTGCGCATATCTGCCTTTCCGCGCATACGTTGTATATGGGCGTAAGCAAATGCAGACGTTTGCTTACAGCCTTCTCGGCCTGATAAAGCGCGACTCGTTTCGGAGTGCATAGCGCTTTATCAGGCCGTTTCTTTTCACTCAATCAGTGAAATCACTATAGCCGACCACTCAAGTAATGTCTAGATTATTTGCCAGCATCCGAAATCGGTATTGGCAAACGATGCGAATCTTGCTATGAACGCATCGTTTTGTGTGGGGTTGTGATGTCAAAGGGCTGTTGCTTTGCCCATTTCAGAAACGTCGTATGCGAAACCCCCAACGACTCCGCCGCTTGTCGGCTGTTCAAGCAGCCATCTTTCCACTTGCGGTGCACCGCGTCGAACTCTTCGGGCACGGCCAGCGCTGGCCGCCCCAGCTTCACGCCTCGCGCCCGCGCTGCCGCGATCCCCTCCGCTTGTCGCTGGCGAATGTTATCGCGCTCCACATGCGCCACGTAGCTGAGCAGCTCCAGCACGATGTCGGCAATCAACTTCCCCGTCACCCCGTGGCCGGACGTCGAGCGCGTGTCGAGCAACGGCATGTCCAGCACCACGATATCGACGCCCCTCTGTTTGGTAAGCAACCGCCACTGGCCGAGTATCTCGTCGTAGTTACGGCCAAGGCGGTCGATGCTCTTCACCACGAGCACGTCGCCAGGTTGCAGACGTTCGAGCAGCGATTGATACCCAGGACGATCGAAGTTACGCCCGCTCAGATAATCGACGAACACGGATTCCCCTGAAACGCCAATGGCAGACAGGGCATCGAGCTGCCTGTTCAGGTTTTGATCCTTGCTTGATACCCTTGCGTATCCATACATGGTCATGACTCGCTCCTTTCTGCGCCCGAAAGCGCACCAAGAACGGTCGGCATCGGTCAGTCTATCGATATTGCGTCCGGATGCAAGCGGGTTTCGCGCATGTTGCGGAACGGTTGATGATTCGAACTTAAATCGTGATGCCAGGACCAACCCGCCCACCGCAACTACGTGACGCTTTGAGTGTATCCCGGCTCTAATATTCCCAAGGAGCACCCAGCTCTGCGCATACCGCCTACGCGCCTTTGCGACGGCGAAAGGACGCGGGCATCGCCAAGTCCGCAAAAAAGACGTATGAGAAGCGCCCAGTATACCGGCGCACATGAGCCGACGTTCGGCCCGCCTCAAGCGGGCTGGAAAAAGCAAAACCTCCCGCTCCCATGCTTCGTCAGAAGCCGGGAACGGGAGGTTTCTCGCTGATTCGCGAAAGTTACGGCTGACCAGCATGCAGGTCCAGCGATTCGCGAAAAGATCTACCAGCGAAAGAAGCCGGCGGGGCCCGCAACCCAAAACGCCCCGCCGGCTTTCGCCGACAGGGCGCTATCGATCTTCAAACGCTGCGCCGGACGAATGGCCGGCGTATTCGCGTTCTAGTCCGTGAAGTACTTCACGCCGCTTTCGAACAGGGGCATGAACTTGTTACCCGGGACGTTCTTGTACAGACCGTCGCCGCGGCGCTCCACGTGGCCCATCTTGCCGAGCACGCGGCCGTCGGGGCTGGTGATGCCCTCGATGGCCATGACGGAGCCGTTGGGGTTGACGTCCCAATCCATGCTGGGCTGGCCGGCCTCGTCAACGTACTGCGTGGCGATGCGGCCCGTGACCTCGAGCTGGTGCTGCAACTCGGGGCTGCACACGAAGCGGCCCTCGCCGTGGCTGATGGCCACGGTGTGGATGTCGCCGGGCTCGCACTGGGACAGCCAGGGGCTCAGGTTGCTGGCCACGCGCGTGCGCACCAGGCGGCTCTGATGGCGACCGATGGTGTTGAACGTGAGCGTGGGGCACTCGTCGTCCATGGGGCGGATGTCGCCGTACGGCACCAGGCCCAGCTTCACGAGCGCCTGGAAGCCGTTGCAGATGCCCAGCATCAGGCCGTCGCGGTTGAACAGCAGGTCGCGCACGGCCTCGGTGACCTCGGGGGCGCGGAAGAAGGCCGTGATGAACTTCGCCGAACCGTCGGGCTCGTCGCCGCCGGAGAAGCCGCCGGGCAGCATGATGATCTGGCTGTTCTTGATGGCCTCCACCAGCGCCTTCGTGCTCTCGGCAACGGCCGAGGGCGTGAGGTTGTTGATGACCAGCGTGTCGGCCACGGCACCCGCCTGCTCGAACGCGCGGGCGGAATCGTACTCGCAGTTCGTGCCCGGGAACACGGGGATGATCACACGCGGGCGCGCGATGGTGCCGTTGTAGGTGAGCGGCAAGCGGTTGTCCACCGTCACCTGCTTCACGGCCTGGCCCTGCTGGCGGTACGGGTACACGCTCTCGATGGCGCCCTCCCATGCCTCCTGCAGCGCGGCCATGTCGAGCTCCTCGCCCGCGGCGATGAAGCGATAGTCCTCAGTGGTGGTGCCCAGCACGACCACGTCCAGGTTGTCGGTTGCGGCAGGCAGCTGCGCGTTATCGGCCAACTCCACCAGGAAGCTGCCGTACGCGGGAGCGAACAGCGCGTCGGCATCGACGTCGTCGAGCTTCACGCCCAGGCCGTTGCCCACGCACATCTTGAACAGCGACTCGGCCATGCAGCCGTAGCCCGGCGTGCAGACCGCCAGCGCGGCGCCGCTGCCGATGAGCTCCTGCACGGCGTCCATTGCCGCCAGCGCGTCCTCGGCCGCGGGCGCGATGCCCTCGGCGTCGTAGCAGCGCGGCGCCACCAGCGCCACGCGATGGCCGGCGCCCTTGAACTCGGGGGACATCACGCGGCCGACCTTGCCCACCGCCGTGGCAAAGGACACGAGCGTGGGCGGCACGTCAAGCTGCTCGAAGCTGCCGGACATGGAGTCCTTGCCGCCGATGGAGCCGATGCCCAGATCGACCTGTGCCATGAGCGCGCCCAACACGGCTGCCGTGGGCTTGCCCCAGCGGTTCGCGTCGCCGCGCAGGCTTTCGAAGTACTCCTGGAACGTCAGGTACATGTCCTGACGATTGAAGCCTGCCGCCACCAGGCGCGCGACCGATTCCACCACGGCAACGTAGGAGCCGGTGAACTGGTCGGCCTCGGTGAGGTAAGGGTTGAAGCCCCAGGCCATGCCGCTGCACGTGGTGGTCTCGCCGCCCACGGGCAGCTTGGCCACCATGGCCTGCGCCGGCGTCAGCTGGTTCTTGCCGCCGAAGGGCATGAGCACCGTGGCCGCGCCGATGGTGGAGTCGAAGCGCTCGGACAAGCCCTTGTTCGAGCATACGTTCAGGTCGGTGACCAGGGCATTCATGCGCTGCGCAAGGGTATCGCCTTCCCACGTGCGCTCGTAGGCGCCCGCCTGGCCCACATGCACGGCCTGCTGCTTCGGCGCGCCGTTGCTTGCCAGGAACTCGCGGCTGAGGTCGATGATGGCGTTGTCGTTCCACATGACGCGCACGCGCGCATCGTCGGTGACCTCGGCGACCACGGTGGCCTCGAGGTTCTCCTCACGCGCGTAGCGCAGGAACTCGTCGACGTCGGAGGCGGCGATGGCGCAGGCCATGCGCTCCTGCGACTCGGAGATGGCCAGCTCGGTGCCGTCCAGGCCCTCGTACTTCTTCGGCACCTTGTTCAGGTTGATGCGCAGGCCGTCGGCCAGCTCGCCGATGGCCACGGACACGCCGCCCGCGCCGAAGTCGTTGCAGCGCTTGATGAGGCGCGTGGCCTCGCCGCGGCGGAACAGGCGCTGGATCTTGCGCTCCTCGGGCGGGTTGCCCTTCTGCACCTCGGCGCCGCAATGCTCCAGCGACTCCAGGTTGTGCTCCTTGGAGCTGCCCGTGGCGCCGCCGATGCCGTCACGCCCGGTGCGGCCGCCCAGCAGCACCACCACGTCGCCCGCCTCGGGCGTTTCGCGGCGCACATGGTCGGCCGGCGTTGCGGCCACAACGGCGCCGATCTCCATGCGCTTGGCCACGTAGCCGGGGTGATACAGCTCGTTGACCTGGCCGGTTGCCAGGCCGATCTGGTTGCCGTAGCTGGAATAGCCGGCAGCAGCCGTGGTGACCAGCTTGCGTTGCGGCAGCTTGCCGGGCAGCGTCTCGGACACGGGCGCCAGCGGGTTGGCGGCACCGGTGACGCGCATGGCCTGGTACACGTAGCTGCGGCCCGACAAGGGGTCGCGGATGGCGCCGCCCAGGCACGTTGCCGCGCCGCCGAACGGCTCGATCTCCGTGGGATGGTTGTGCGTCTCGTTCTTGAACAGGTACAGCCAGTCCTGCTCCTCACCGTCGACGTCCACCTTGCACTTCACCGTGCAGGCGTTGATCTCCTCGGACTCGTCCAAGCCCGTGAGCACGCCCTTGGACTTGAGCCACTTCGCGCCGATGGTGCCCATGTCCATCAGGCAGACGGGCTTGGCCTGGCGACCCAGCTCGTTGCGCATGTCCATATACTGGTCGAAGGCTGCCTGCACGCGCGGGTCGTCGATAGCCACATCGGTCATCTCGGTGCCGAACGTGGTGTGGCGGCAGTGATCGGACCAGTAGGTGTCGATCATCTTGATTTCGGTGATGGTGGGGCAACGGCCTTCGCTCTGGAAGTACTGCTGGCAAAACGCCAGGTCTGCCTCGTCCATGGCCAGCTCGCGGTCGGCGATGAACTGCGCCAGGCCCGCGGCGTCAAGGTCGAGGAAGCCCTCGAGCACCTCGACCGGCTCGGGCTGGGGCTGCGCCATGGCCAGCGTGTCGCGCTGCTCAAGCGAAGCCTCGCGAGCCTCGATGGGGTTGATGACGTAATGCTTGATGGCCTGGACGTCCTGATCGGACAGCGGGCCGGACAGCAGATACACCTTCGCGCTGCGGACCTCGGGGCGCTCGCCCTGGCTGATGAGCTGGATGCACTCGCTTGCCGACGCTGCGCGCTGGTCGAACTGGCCGGGCAGGAACTCCACGGCGAACACCTGCGCGCCGTCGGCCTGGGGCAGCTCGGCCGACGCCACATCGACCTGGGGCTCGCTGAACACGGTGGGAACGCACTGATCGAACAGCTCCTGCGAGATGCCCTCCACGTCGTAGCGGTTCACCAGACGCAAACCCTCGAGCGAGGTGATGCCCAGGATGCTGCGCAGCTCATGCGCCAGCTGCTGGGCCTCAACGTCGAAGCCGGGCTTCTTCTCCACATAGATGCGGGAAACCATGGACGTCCTTCCTAGTCGTCTATGCGGATGGCGGGCCATCCGCGATCGGGCGGGCAAGGGCGACGGCCCTGCCCCGCTTCCTTCCTAAAATGCAAGCGGGCACCACGCGGGCACCCGTTTGTTTTCCGTCTTGCTGGGCCGAGACGGGCTGACGGCCTGCTTGGCCGCGCCTACTCGTCCTTCTTCTTTTTGCCAAAGCCGAACAGGCCCTTCTTCTTGGGCTCGGGCTCGGCGGGCTGCTCGGCCGCCTGCTTCTCGGCGGCACGCTGCTGCGCCTTGGCCTTCTTCTCGGCCGCGCGCATCTCCTTGGTGGGGTGGCTGAGCACCTCGTCGGCGTACTTCTGGCGCAACTTGCGGCATTTGCCCATGTCGATGTACAGGGCGGCGATGATGAACACGTAAGCCAGGCCCAAGGTGACGTACATGATGGGCGCGGGCATGCCGAAGTTGTTGCCGGCGAAGCTGGTTATGGTCAGGATGATGGCCAGGATCAGGCAAGCCCACCAGATTTTGCGCAGGCGCTTGTATTCAGGGGTGGGCGGATTGTAGAACTGGCGGTCGCGCTCGGCGGTTTTGGCGCGCTGCTGCTTGCGCTCGGCCTTCTTCTGCTGAGGCGTCTTCTTCGTGGACTCGATGCGCACCGAGGATGCGGCCTTCGAAACCGGCTTCGCGGAAGCGGCCGATTTGCGCGTGGCGCCCTTGCGGTCCTCGGATTGGTAGCGCTCGTTCATGGGGTTGCGTTGTGTCATTCTCACTCCTTCGCCCGCCTGCCGGCAAGCGAACCTACTCCTGCTGCGGTCGCGTGCGGCGCCCCGCATCTCCTTCGGCGCGCGTGCCGGCCTGATGCCGGCGTCGCTTGCCTGGGGCCGATCCGGAACGCCGCATGCGCCCTTGCGAACCTTTACTGCTTATGCGGCCCTGCCGGGCCTGGGGCTTAGAAGTCGAACTTCCTGCCGGAGATCTTCTCGTAAGCCGCGATGTACTTCTGGCTGGTGCGCTCGATGACCTCCTGAGGCAGATGCGGCGGGTTGCCCTGGCGATCCCAGTTGGCGTTGAGCCAATCGCGCACATACTGCTTGTCGAAGCTGGCCTGGTCGCGGCCCGGCTCGTAGGCGTCGCCCGGCCAGAAGCGGCTGGAGTCGGGCGTGAGCACCTCGTCGGCCAGGATGATTTCGCCGTCGATGACGCCGAACTCGAACTTCGTGTCGGCGATGATGATGCCGTTCTCGGCGGCATGGTCGCGGGCGACGGAGTACACCTTGATGGCCAGGTCGCGCAGCTGCGTGGCGGCGTCCTCGCCGAGGATTTCCGCGCAGCGCTCGAAGCTGATGTTCTCATCGTGGTCACCGATCTCGGCCTTCGTGGAGGGCGTGAAGATGGGCTCAGGAAGCTTGGAGGAGTTCACCAGGCCCTCAGGCAGCTGGATGCCGCACACGGTGCCCTGCTGCTGGTACTCCTTCAGGCCGCTGCCGGCAAGGTAGCCGCGCACGATGCACTCGACGGGGAACATCTCGGCCTTCTTCACCAGCATGAAGCGGCCGCGCAGATAGTCGGCGTAGGGCTTGAACTGCTCGGGCAGGTCGGCCACGTCGGCGCTGATCAGATGGTTGCCGATGACGTCCTTGAGCTGCTCGAGCCAGAACAGCGAGATCTGCGTGAGCACCGCGCCCTTGTGCGGGATCTCGTCCTCCAGGATGTAATCGAACGCCGAGATGCGGTCGGTGGCCACCATCAACAGCTTGTCGCCCAGGTCGTAGATGTCGCGCACCTTGCCCTGTGCGTCCGGCTTGATATCGATTCCGCTCATGCCTGCTTATCCTTTCCCCATGAGAGTTGCGCCGGGCGCGATCGGCGCCCGGCCGGCATTTGCGCGCCGTTTTCGGCGTGACTGTAACGTTGCCATTATCGTCTATTTTCCGTTGTCGTGCGACCGTCCGAACGGTATCCCCGTTTTCTGCGCATGTTGCTGGGCGCGCTGCTGCTCCTTCTGGTGGCGCTGCGCCTCGCGCTGCTGCTGGCGTTGCTGTTGCTGCTGCTCGCGCTGCTGCTGTTGCTGCTGTCGCTGCTGCTGGCGCTGCTCGCGCTGCTCGTCGCCCTCGTAGTACAGCGGCAGGTTGATGGTGAAGCAGGCGCCCACGCCCTTCTCGCCCTCGACGTCCACGTAGCCGTTGTGGCGGTCGACGATCTCCTTCACCACGGAAAGGCCGATGCCCAGGCCACCGCTCTCGCGCGTGCGGCCGGCGTCCGCGCGCCAGAAGCGCGAGAACACCATCTTCGCCTCGTCGGGCGAAAGGCCGATGCCCGTGTCGCGCACGGCGATGGCGCACATGCCCTCGTGGCTGGAAACGCTGACGGTGATGGTGCCGCCCTCGGGCGTGTAGCGCACCGCGTTGGAGATGAGGTTGGCCGTAGCCTGGCGGATCATGTCCGCGTCGCCGCGCACGCGCACGCCGCGCTCCACCTCGTAGATGAGCTTGAGGCCCGAGTCGGACACGTAGGCCTCGTGCGTGGAGATGATGCTGCTGATCAGATCGCCTACTTCGAGCACTTCCTTCTTCATGGGCGTGCTGCGATTCTCCAGGCGCGAGAGCTTCAGGATGGCGTCGACCAGGCGGCTTAGGCGTTTGACCTCGCCGTTCACCGTTTCAAGGCGCTCCTCGTCGGCATCGAAGACGCCGTCGACCATGGCCTCGACCGTTGCCTGGATGGCCATGAGCGGCGTGCGCAGCTCATGTGCGACGTCGGTGGTGAGGCGGCGCTCAAGCTTGCGGTCGCGCTCGATGGAGTCGGCCATCTCGTCAAAGGTCATGCCCAAGCGCGCGATCTCGTCCTCGCCGCGGATGCCCGTGCGCGCCGACAGGTCGCCTTCCTTGATGGCGCGGGCGGTCTGCGCCATGGTGTTGACGGGGCGCACCAGGGTGCGCGCGAACAGGAAGCCGATGCACGACGCCAGCACGATGGCCAGCACCGTGGCGAAGACCATGGCCTGGTAGGAGTTGTTGGAGAATTGCTCGTCGGCTTGCGTGAGCAGGGTTTCGCTTCCGTAGACCCAGACGCGCACGGAGCCCACGGCCGCGCCGCCGTACTCGATGGGCGCGCTGGTGAACTGCTGGCTGGCGCTGACCGGCGGCGCCAACGTGCGCCCGCTGTCCGAGTTCGACGACATGCCTGCGCCCGATTCGCTTCGGGACGACCCCGACCCGTCGTCGATGGTGACCGCCGACGAGTCGTACACGGCCTTGCCCGTGGTGTTATCGATGACTGCCACGCCCACGCCGCTGTTCAGGCTTTCGGCATACTTCGCCACGGCCTCCACCTGCGGATCATGCAGGGTGTGGGAGGTGCTGTACACCTCCTCGATGCGCGTTGCCGTGCTTTCCGCAAGCGATTTCATGTTCTCCTGCGTGTAGGTGTGGAAGTGTTGCTGCCACACGAACGACAGCACGCCGATGGCCACCATGGCGGTCATGGCGGCGATCAGGGCGAACGCCATGGTCATGCGCGTGGTGTACGTCAGACTGTTCCACCAGTTCACCACGCCCTGGTACGGCTTGCGCCTTTTCTTTTCCTCGGAGGGGCGCTCAACCACGACCGGCCCCGTGGTGGCGGAGCCGGTCGAAGGAGCTTCTTGCGTTGTATTGGTATCGGTATCCACGTGGGCTCGCGGCCTTTCTTCCAGGAAGGAGGCGCGGCCGCGCGCTTGCGGCCGCGCACTTGCTAGCTTACTGACCCTGCTTGGTGGGGTCTTCGAAACGATAGCCCACGCCATGCACGGTGTGCAGCCACTTGGGGTTGCGCGGGTTGTCGCCGATCTTGGCACGCAGGTTCTTCACGTGGGAGTCGATGGTGCGCTCGTAGCCCTCGAAGTCGTAGCCGAGCACCTTCTCGACCAGCTCCATGCGCGAGTACACGCGGCCCGGGTAGCGGGACAGCGTGGTGAGCAGCTTGAACTCGCTGGCCGTGAGGTCGATCTCCTTGCCGGAGACCATGACCTTGTGGCCGGACACGTCGATGGTGAGCTCGCCGAACTCGAGCACCTCGCGCTGAGGCTCGGAATCGGCATGCACGCGGCGCAGCAGCGCGCGGGCGCGGGCGACCAGCTCGCGCGGGCTGAACGGCTTGACCAGATAGTCGTCGGCGCCCAGCTCCAGGCCGATGATGCGGTCCTCGACCTCGCCCTTGGCGGTGAGCATGATGATGGGCACGTCGGAATTGTCGCGGATGGCGCGGCAAACGCGCTCGCCGGGGACGCGCGGGAGCATAAGGTCGAGGATGACCAGGTCGAAGTGATGCTTGGAGAACTCCTCCAGCGCCTCCTGGCCGTCGCCGACGGCGGTTACCCAGTAGTTCTCGCGCTCAAGATATGCGGTTACGGCATCGCGGATGGCCTTCTCGTCCTCCACCAGCAGGATGCGCCTAGTTTCGTTGCTCATGGTTCACTCCTTAGGAAGCTGTTGTCCATGCTTTCATCACCTCGCACGCACGTCCCCTTGCGCGGCCGTGCGGGTGAAGGGTGTTTGGGTTTATTGTAACAAGTCAAGTCAAACCCCCTCGCGCCTGTAGGCGAAATGACATAATTACCGCCATGGCAACCCAAAGGACACCACAGGGCGGCGCAGGCCGCCAACCCTCCCGAGCAACCCGCACGAGCAGACGAGCCGCGCAGCCGGCCCGCCCCTTGCGCGGCGCCTCCGCACGCCCGCGTACCGCCGGTCGCGGCGTTTCCGCACATGGGAAGGTGAAAAGCGCGGCCCCGCGCGCCGCTTCCGCACCCCGGGCGGCGGCTAAGGCAAGCGCCCCTGCGGCACGTACCGCGCAGCGCACGCAGGTGCGCGCCCAGCGCGCGGCGGCCGGTCGCGCGCGCCGCGATACCGGCACCTACGTAGGCGCCGCCACCCCCACCCCGCTCTCCGGCACGCCGGGTCTGGGCGGCATCGGGATCTCCGGCGGCTCCCCCACCGGCCGCGGCACCCCGCGGCCTGCCGTCGGCGACGGCGGGCAAACGCCCATCACGCGCCGCGGCCTGCTGTTGGGCGCGCTCGGCGTGGGCGTGCTGGCCGCTGCGGGCGCCGGCGTCGCCGCGGTCGCGGGCGGCAAGGACTCTTCCACGCCCGACATCCAAACGCTGAAGGTGCCCACCGACGCCGTCTTCACCATCTCCGACCTGTCGCAGGTGGAGAACACCGACGATTGCGCGGAGCAGCAGGGCTCCTACGACCTGCCCTACGGCTCCCTGGTTTGGTGCAACGATTCGAAGTTCGCCTGCTGCCTGATTCCCACGGAAAAGGCCAAGCCGCTGGCGCAGGTGGCCACGCTGGCCCTGTCGTCGGGCACGTCGGCCGTGGTGCTGGACAAGGCGCGCGGGCAGGACGAGGGTTTCGAGATCTACGACGCGCGCTGCACCTCGCAGGGCGTGGTGTGGACCGAGGCGAACATCATGGACGGCACCTGGCGGATCTTCGCCGGGAAGCTGAACTCCAACGGCGACGCGCTTTCCAACATACAGCAGCTCGACGAGGGCTCCACCGATCAGTCCGAGACCCCCACCATCGCCGCCGTGGGCGAGCACGCGTTTTGGCAGGTCATGCCGCAGCCCGACAGCACCGTCGTCGCGGCGTCGCTGATCGCGCAGCTCAAAAGCGCCTCCATGGGCAGCTCCGACGCCAACGTGGTGTACGAATCGGCCGGCCGCATGGCAACAGCCGTGTACGCGGCGGGCGACGGCGTGGTCATCACGCCGCGCGTCACCGGCACTTCATCGTATTACCAGCTCACGCGCGTGAGCGAGAACGGCGACGTCACCGACACGCTAACGCTTCCCGCATCCATGAAACCGCTCGAGGCGGGCTACGGCAAGACCGGCTTCACGTTCGCGTTCGATGCCACGTACAGCTACGGCGACGGCATCGCCAACCTGGGCACGTACGCCCCCGCCGAGTCGCCGGGCAGCGGCGGCTACAGCGCGCAGAAGTGGCTACGCTTCGACCGCACGCCCACCACCGCGCCGGCATGGTGCGGCAACTGGCTGATGGTGAAGTCCACAAGCGCCGTGTGCGGCGTCGACCTGCAGGGCAAGCGCTACTTCGCGCTGTCCGCGGAGAACGGAGCCGACGACTACGGCGAGTGGCTGGCCTCAAGCGGCCAGAACGACACGGTGGTCACGTACTCCAACATCGACTACACGCCCATCGGCGGCGAAGCCGTGAACTGCTGCCGCGTGAAGGTATGGAAAACGAAATAACCGCAGGTTGAGGGCCCCGCGAACGCGGGGCCTTTTGCGTGGGGCGGGGGGGTTGCGAGCGAGCCGCCGGCTAGCGAGGACCTGCGTAGGCAGGAGGCGGCGCGCGCATCGCGAGCTGACGGAAGTTGCAGGCAGAGGGCGTGAAGGCGCAGGCTTCCGTGTGGGCTTGAGGCTGCGGGGCCCGAGCACGCCGCCTCGGCGAATGGAAGACCCGAGCGAAAACCAAGCTCGAGCAGTTTCCAGGAATGAAGCTGAAAGCTATGTAGGAGAACTATGTTTTATATGGCAAACATAGTTAGCTATGGGTTATCATTGCCATTTAGTTAACCTGCGCATACATCATCGCCGGTCATCGCAGCTGGAACAGGGGCCCTGTCCGCAGCTTCGCTCCAGCGAACCCCAAATGGTATAGGCGCGAGGAAACGCATCCGCACGGACAATCGAAGAAAGGAAACGGGATGATCGAACGCAACGCGATTCGACGGGTCCTGGCCACGGCAGGAGGCAATGCTTCCAAAGGCGTGATGGCCATGGCGCTCACGTTGTCGCTAACCCCGGTGACGGCACTTGCCCAAACCGACGGCAGCGAAATAGAAGGGGCAGCCGGCTCCGATGCTACCAACACTGAAACGGCTGCCCCGCTAACGAGCGAAGACGCGGAAACGTCTTCGAGCTCAATCGAGGATTATACCTTGTCGGGGGGCGAAAATCCCGTTTCCGCGCAAGAAGCATCCTATGATTTGACCAAAATCGCAAACGGCGAATACCAGGGCAAGGCCGTAGCCGATTCCAAAGACCCCCTGAACAAGGGCGACGAGTGGGATGACGAGAGCTACGACGTCTCGGTGACGGTAACCGTTACTGATTCCAAGATCGCGAAAGTCGAGGTTGCCGACTACAGCTCTCTTGGCGACAACGACTGGGATCGCATGGACAAGGCCGTTAACGGCTATAGCAAAAAGGGAACGTCTTACGAGGGCGTTGTCGGCCAGATCGAGAAAGCCGGCAACACCAGCAACATCGACGCCGTCACCACGGCGACGATTTCCTCGAACGCCATCAAGACCGCGGTCGATAACGCGCTGCAGACAGCTTACGACGAGCAGAACGCAAAGCCGGCTGAAAGCGAGTACACCTACGGATATGCGGGATTGACCTGGGCAGAGTATTGGGCGGCAGAGGGAGTTCAGGCGGCAGGGTCTGCGGCGTCTTCCAGCGATCTTGACTCTCGCAGCGAGGCCGACAAGGGCGCATTCGATGCCGTTACCCGTGCAACCTTTAACCACGGCCTGCATCGCGGCAGCTACCAATGCACCGACGTGATCAAGACTGCCGAGGGCAAGGATATCTACCCCTCGTACTATCCCGACAGCAAGTCCTTCGTCGATGTTGACGGCAACACCTTCTCCATCGACAGCAAGGCCAAAACCGTAACGGCAGCTGACGGCACGGTGTACACCATGACCGGTCATGAGGTTACCGGCCTCAAATACGTTCCCGTCAAAATCAAGACCGCAGACTTGGATGCCTTCAAGGCAAGCCACCGCTTCGTCGCCAATGGCGAGACGCTGGCCGGCGGTTATGGCGAGCAAAACCTCCAGGCCTAC
>CALEWN010000153.1 GCA_937925385.1 uncultured Senegalimassilia sp. | reverse complement strand
TGCGGGTTGAATGCTCATTGCAATTTCATTATTGCACGTTTGGTATTGATTATCAACTATTTATTGTGACATAGCCATTCTATTTTGAGAACAGTAATTATCTCAACCGGTCAGCTAAAAGCGTAATCGACCTGGTAATTTGCACCTTAGATACCGCCCGTCGAGCAACAGTCCCTCGATCTTTTCTTACATAACTGTCGCACACGCCGTCACACAGCCGGCCCCAACCGCGCCAGGCCAAGGAAGTGGGTAAGAAGTTATAGCGATTTGCTTTCATCGGCTTTTACGTTAAAGCCCTCGCTATATGCGCTTGGCACTACAAGCGTACTGTCGTTATCCTGCATACCCTCGTACGTCAAATGCAGCTTGCGCAGCGCAAGCGCCACTTCGTCATGGTTATACGTTTGTGCAACCTCATCAAGGATTTCGGAAACGTCGCGCTCCGCTTCCATAAGCGTGATACGTGCGCTCTTGCGGCATTCCGCCTGAGCCTCCAACGACATAACCCCCTGCAGCTCTTTAGGGATGATTAGGTCGCGCACTTCAACCGATACGATGGAGATGCCCCAATCGGATACCTTTTCCTCAACAGCCTCACGCAGTTCCTGATCAAGCTGATGACGACGCATGACCACATTCGACAACGATGCGCGACCGATGGCATCGCGCAATGCCGTTTGCGCGGAAAGCGCTACGGCAAAGTGATAATCCTCGACCTCCGTACAAGCCTTTTCGGGATCCCAAACCACCCAAAACAGCACGGCATCGACGTCAAGCGGTACCAAATCGCTGGTCAGCGCCTCTTCGGCACCAAACGGAGTTGCATTCATTCGCTGATCGACGCGCAACGTGCAGAATTCAAACAATGGGATGGTGAAGAACAGACCCGGGCCCGCAAGTCGGTTAAATCGACCCAGGCGCATGATCACAGCACGCTCCCAGTCCATGCAAACGTGCACCGACGAAAGCACAGCAAGACCAACTACTGCGGAAAGCAGAATACCTGTGAGCGTCAAACCAGACGCCAAGACCACAGAGGCTCCCAACATCAACGCAAATGCAACGATAGCCAAGGCTATCGTTATCATCACAGCGCCATTTCGCGTCGCTCTTTTCGTAGGGTCGGAGCGATACGCGTCGGCTGCAACACCGAATTCCATCTCAGAACGTCGATACGTATCTTTTTGCCCCGGAACGAGCCTCTCGCCGCTATTTCTGGTTTTCATGGCCCCTTTTCATCCTCCTCACACACGCAGACACCAGCTTCGGGATGTCTTCATACGCCATCCCTTGCTCCAGGCAGCTTTTGATGAAATCTTCGGCGAGCGCATTGACCTGCGCATCTCCTTTTTGATTATCGCCCGGTTCATTCACGAACACGCCACTGCCCCGAACCGTCGTCACATACCCATCGCGCTCCAATCCCATATATGCCTTGCTTACCGTGTTGTATGCAATGCGCAAATCGGCAGCGTACTTACGCACCGTGGGCAATTT
>CALEWN010000152.1 GCA_937925385.1 uncultured Senegalimassilia sp. | reverse complement strand
TGCAGGCTGCGCACCTGATCGCCCATCAGCGAGACCAACGGGCTTATGACCAACGCAAGGCCGCTCATGACGACGCCCGGTATTTGATAGCAGACCGATTTGCCAGCGCCGGTGGGCATGACCGCAAGGGCATCACGACCCGCGAGCAAAGCCTGCACCACGCCCTGCTGGCCCGGCCTGAAATCCTTGTAGCCGAAATGCATCTCCAGCGCCAAGCGCGCCTGCTCAATAGGTACCGACACGGCAAACCTTTCCCTAAAACTAAGTTCCACGATGCGCGAAACGCAAATGCAAATACGCGGTTACATAATGACGTCATCGCGATTCTGGAACACTCTTAGAACCAATCAGAAATCATCTCATCTGGGAAAACGCTACGATAAACGCCTAGATGATAATCCCGTTGCAATGATCTATTTCGTGCTGGATAATCTGCGCCGTAAAGCCACTAAAGCTTTTCTGGCAGGTTTTAAACGATTCGTCCTGGTAGGACACGCGAATCTTACGATATCGCCGGCATGGCCGCTGCCCCACAAGAGACAAGCATCCTTCCTCAGTGGAATACTCGCTTGAGGCATGCACGATTTCGGGATTGAACATGAGCTTGGCCGTGCCGTTGTCGTCGAATACGATGATGCGCTTGCGCACGCCGATCATGTTCGCCGCCATACCCACGCACTCATGAGCGTGCGCCTCAAGCGTGTCAAGCAAGTCTTGCCCAACAGGCGCATCCTCGATGGTTGCAGCCGCCGACGGCATGGCCAAAAACAGCTGGTTTCGCATAATCGGTCTGATCATCGGGCGCTCGCGCCTCCTTCATGGATATGGACAGGTGGGTTGCGAATACGCGAAAAGGGGTTCCGCTGTACCTACTGTACCATGCGAAACCCCTGCGTTCAAGAAAAATCGAACGTTTGTTTTATTGTGTTTTCATAGCTGCTGACCTGCGGAAACACCAACACGCTCCGCAAAACCCCGTCAAATCCGTTCATTATCAACGGACCGGCTACCACCCAACGGCAAACAGCTCCAACAGCAAAACGCGCAATCAGGCCGAGAAGCGCAAGCCGAATAACAGCGGCGCATCGCCGACAAACCAACCGCCGCTTTTGACAGACAGCTTCCGACGACGGACCGTGCCAAGGCATGCGGCAGCACGCACCTCGCCACGATCGCGCTATCGCGGCAAGAACTTGTCCAGTTCGCGATCGAGCTCGGAAAGATGCTTCACATGCAGGCCGTCGGCGAACTTGCCGCGAACCATGACGCGCCGCACGTTGCGCAGCGCCTCCAAATCATCAAGCGGGTTCGCATCCAGCACGATCATGTCGGCCGATTTCCCCACTTCGATTGAACCTGTCTCGTCGCCAAGCCCGATGATGCTCGCGTTGCCAAGCGTTGCCGTGTGCAACGCAAGTTGACGGCTTGCGCCCACGATTCGCTCGAAGTACACCAGCTCGCGCCACATATCGTATTGCGTGACGTACGGGCATGCCGAATCGGTGCCCAGGCCAACGGGAACCCCCTGCTCCAGGGCCTGTTTTGCGGCGGACACGATACCGTCGAAGACGATGCGTCCGTTGATCACCTGGATCTCGGTGGAATGGGTCATTTCGGGCGGCAGCTTGATGAACGGCAGCGCCGGGGAGACGGTGCAGGTCAGCGAGCTTTTGCGGCCCACGCCGTTTTCGCGGAACAGCGCCAGCAGCTCGTCGTCCAAAACGCCGCCGTGCTCGATGGTATCCACGCCCGCTTCCAGACCAACGCGAACACCCTCGGTGCTCTCGATATGCGCCGCGGTATGCATACCCAGCTTGTGAGCCTCGTCCACAGCAGCCGCCGCAATCTCGGGCGACATGCGCAGCACGCCCGGCTCGCCCTCCTTCTCGGCATCGAACACGCCGCCGGTGATGAACAGCTTTACCAGGTCGCACTTGTGAGCGAAGCAGTCGCGCACAATCTCACGCGCCTGATCAGGCGTTTCGGCGATATGAGCGAACAGTCCCGCGCCATGACCACCCGGTACCGTCACGCCCACGCCAGACGTGACCAGGCGCGGACCCTGGTACTTGCCCGCATTGGTGGCATCGCGCACCCACACATCGGCAAACCCCGGATCGCCCACGCTGCGCACCGTGGTAACACCGCTGGCAAGCTGCTGCTGAGCATGCTTGCGCAGCGTGCGATGCAGGTACCAACGCCCGACGGGGTTGGCAACCACCTTCTCGATAAGGTCGCCCGCCGCGCCGGCGCTGGTGGGCTTGCCGCTGCCGCACAGATGCACGTGCAGGTTGACCAGGCCCGTCATCAAATATGCACCCTTCAGATCAACTTCCTGCGCACCCGCAGGACCAACCGTGGAGGCAGCGGGCCCGACCGCGCTGATACGACCGCTATCGTCCACAGCGACGGTCATATTCTCCTGCGGCTGCATATCGCGCGTGCCGTCGAGCAGCGTTGCATGCGTGAATACATAAGACATGGCATTCCCCTTTACTTGCCTGCGCCGATGCCTGGGCATGGCGCGGAATCAATGGTTCGAGCCTACCAAGAACTCGGCGAACCGTCTAGGGAAAATGCCCACATGAGGAAAATTTGCCAGAGCTAGGAGAAATAAGATCAAACGACCCGGTTCTCGCAAAACCCAAAACGGAAGCCCCGCCCATCTGGGGAATTATCGCATTTGCAAGACTTAAGAGACTGCGACCCGCCAACGAAGCAAGGTTTCCCAGTCATTCCTATAGCTTCCCGACAGAAGAAATCTTCCCAATCCCGCAAGGTCCAGCAGACAACTTTCGGTGTAGCGGACAAGGGTTCTGCAAGATGGCGACGTCATACTGAAACCAGGCGATGAGGCGGCCGGATTTATGCGGGCCATGTCATGGGAGACGCTCCTGACCTGCTGCTTCACTCCCCATCGCCTCTTCTCCTTTTTGGAACGGGCGGGCTCCTCGCAAACTCAGAGCCTGCCCGCCACAAGGAATCCGACCGCCAGGAAGCACAAACAGCCTCGCGGCCGACGCGCGCAGATATCCCGAATCTGCGCCACGCGATCGTCAAACATCCCAGCAAGAACGCACCAGGAGGCCCGAATGCACACACCGAGCCGAAACGCTTTACCGCAACAAACAGCGAGCCGCCCCGCATGACGGCTCGCTGTAATCATCTTATGGACCTGCCTATGCCTTCGATGCCTGGTAAGCCTCGACCAGCTTCTTCGTCACATCGGCAGGCGCGGGATCGTAGCCCTCCAGCTCGATGAAGTAGCTGCCGGAGCCGCGCGTCATGGCGCGCAGGTCCTTGGTGTAGCTGATGACCTCGGCATACGGCACGCGCACCATAATGACCGTCTCGCCCTCGTCGGTGGAGTCGGTGCCCACGATGCGCCCGCGGCGCGTGGCGATGTCGCCCATGA
>CALEWN010000151.1 GCA_937925385.1 uncultured Senegalimassilia sp. | reverse complement strand
GAGAACGGATCGAACATTCGCTCTTGGAATTCCGAGCTCATACCGATGCCCGTATCGTCGATGACGAACCGATACGTAGCCGCCCCGCCTTCATAGGCATGCTCGGTGCACGTGACGCGCACCGCACCGCCCGGCTTGTTGTATTTCACCGCATTGCTTGCGATGTTCATGATCAATCGCTTAAGATGCAGCGAACTTGCCATGACCACGGGATGGACGATACCGCTTCGATCGCAGCTGATGGCGACGCCGAGCTGCTGGGCTTGCCGCTCCATGATCTGGCAAACCTCCTCGACGACCTCGACAAGGTTGGTGGGCTGCAGGTCGAGCTTCACCTCGCCGCTTTCGAGCTTGCTCATATCAAGGACCTCGTTCACCAATTCGGAGAGGATCCCCGATGCCGCCCAAATCTTCTGGCGACACTCGCGCTGCTTGGCAAGGTCCCCATCATAGGCGTTGGCAACCTCGACCATGCCGCGGATACCGTTGATAGGCGTACGGATATCATGGCTCATACGCTGCAGGAACTCCGTCTTCGCCCTGTTAGCGCTTTGCGCCTGATGCGCCGACTTCGCAAGACGATCGGCGTACTCGCGCTCCTGCTGTACCAGCTCATGCAAATGCTCGTGCTCTGATCGACGCCTGAACAGAGCGAACACGACAACGACGATGCAATACAGCGCAACGACGACGGATGTGAACCCCACCACGTCGCCCAAACATGCGGAAACGGGCAGAAAGGTGAACACATAGTAATCGCGAGCCTTGTCAACCGAGGCGATGTAAAGCTTCGAACCAGACATCAGCAGCGTGGTCTTCCCAAGCGTGCAGCGGGTTTTGATGTCCTGGACGACCTGCGCATCAACGGAATCGAGCTGGATATCCCCACTCATTTCATCCGTGAGCATGTTGGCGGCAACGACCGAGCCGTCGGACTCCACAACGATATCGCCGCTGTCCCCCACGTCGTAGCCGGCTAACATGTTCTGCAGCGAAAGCAGGTAGCGATCCGAGAACGCCTCGGTGGTGTAATAGCCAGCGACGACGATGCCCGGCTCGTCGATACGCGCTGCGCAGCCCACATCGATATACGAGCCGTCGTCGAAGGCGATGCGCGTACCGTAAACCTTTCTAGGATGGTCGATCACCTCAAGAGCGACATCATCTGTAACCTCTTGCTGCACCATCTGAAATGTAACGTCGTTGTTGGAGTACGAGCTCACAAGCTGGCCATCAGCGGTCAGGACGAATGCATTCGAGATGCCAAGCTGCCGAGCCATCTGCTCAAGACCGGCTTGGCCGGCGCTTTCCCCACCATATGAGATGTTTCGAGCCAGCTGCGTAGCGTTCTCAAGCGCAAGAACTTGACTGGTCATAGCTACCGAATCATTGAAGGAATCGTAGGTCAAGCTCTGCGATTTCGCGAAGCTGACGATATTGTCGGAGCGCTCAGCGGCTTGCTTGAACATCGACCCGAAGCTGAGCAAGCCGCTCACGCACACGACCACGATCCCGATGATGATGACGATCCCCCAGAAACGTCTGCCTAGCTGATTCGTTTTAGCCACGCACATCACCTACCCGAAGATACGGTGAAGGATCATCGAAGTACTTCGAAAGGATCTGACGCATGGTTCCATCTTCGATCATGTCGTGGAATGCGCCCGATAGCGCAACATCGATACCGCGATCATCGTTCAGGTCGAACGCGCAGCCAAGACCGACATCGAGCAAGGAGTCGTTCAGGATGCGCACCTCAACGCCGTAATCTTGCTCGTATTGCAAGATAGAGGTCTCATGAGCCGCGATGGCATCCACATAGCCCTTCAATAACGCAGGCACCAGGTACGAGCGATCGGAGAAGCTGAGCACGCTTCCCACCTCCGGCACTTCGGGGTTCGTGCGATTCAACAGGATGCCTTCCGGCTTAGTGGTGGATTGCACGGCAACGCTTTTGCCCTCAAGGTCGGCGAAGGAGGTGATGGGGCTTGAAGGCTCCACCGCGACCACCTGGCGGCTTTTCATATAGGGACCAGCCCAACGATAGTCGGCCTCGCGCCCCGTCATCGAGAAGCAACCGGCGATGCAATCAAGCTCACCTGCGGCAAGCAACTCGTTTTTCTTCTCCCAAGCGATGTATTTGAATTCGGGTTTGTACCCGATGCGGCCGAGCGCCTCGGTAAGGATATCGACATCGATGCCGCTGGGATTTCCTTCGGCATCGTCGGAGACGAACGGCGGATACGGATCGGTGCCGATCACAAGCGTTTGCAGTTCCGTGGAGCTTGAAGGTTCGTTTGAACTTGAGGAAGCGCAGGCGCCAAGCATACACACTGCTAACGCCAACGTGGCAACGAGCGCGATAAGCTTCCTATTTCCCATGTGCATCCTAACCTCGTTGACACCCCCTACGCAGTATAACCGAATCCTAGGTATTACCTCGGAAAAACGGCCGATATCGTCCTACGCATCAGCATCATAATGTGAGGCCGCCCCCAAAGATTGCCTCATAGCGCCTTCGGCAGGATCCATGCGC
>CALEWN010000150.1 GCA_937925385.1 uncultured Senegalimassilia sp. | reverse complement strand
TTCGAGGCTGTTCTATACGCCCAGTTCACAGGCTCGGACGATTGCGGACTACTGCGGTGCGCGCCATTTAAACGCAGACGTATCGACTTTCCGTCCCACAACACCCGTTCCCGATGCAACGTATGAGAGCCGGGCATCAAAAAAGCCCCTGCGCAGCACACGCAGGGGCTTTCAGCTACCTGTTTAAGAAAGCGGTGGGTTACAGACGAACCACGTTGCTTGCCTGGAGCTTGCCGTTCTGACCAGTGGTCACGTCGAAGGAAACAGCCTGGCCCTCGTCGAGGGTCTTGAAGCCGTCCATCTTGATCTCAGAGAAGTGCACGAACAGGTCCTCGCCGTCGTTCTGAGAGATGAAGCCGTAACCCTTCTCGGGGTTAAACCACTTAACAGTACCTTCCGCCATTTTAAATCCTCTTTTCTCTCCCGCGCTATCGCACGGGGGTAACACTGCGCGTTGCATGGCGGCAACACTCGCCCTCACCTCGAGAGCACGCGTTCCATCATACGCTAATAGCCGGGGAAAACGTCTGGGAATCTGGCAGGGCGGGAAGATTTAACGTTGTGTTGCCAATGCGGCAGCGACCGGCTGCCGGGCAGAAGAGGCGACCCGAACGGGAGCGGCAATCAAGCGGCCCGCCGATCAAACCTGATCACCTTTTCGTGAGTTGCTGCCAAAAAGTGCACGAGTGTATGTTGTCACAGCGTATTTGGGGTATGACCGGGCAATATCGCGTAACGAACGCACGCTTTTGCGCCCTCTTGGCAGAGCAACGAAGCGATTACTGTCTTGCGTGCTCGCCTTTACACGCACTCGCGCATTTTTTGGCAGCTTCTGGCAGGAACCCTCCCGAAAACGGCTCGGCAATACGCGAACACAAACAAAGATCCCGGCGGACTCGCCGCAAGCAGCATCCAGACACATGCGCCAGAGGCGATCGCGGGCGCAAGCACCAAACGGACTTGCCAGCGGATTAAACGGCAAACTGCCCGCCGGCATGCAAGAACCCGAGCAGCCCACCGCCAGCCCTACCTCGCGCGTAACTCCCAAAACGCTACGGCGCTGGCGGCGGCGACGTTGAGGCTGTCCACACCGTGCGCCATGGGAATCTTCACCGTGTAGTCGCAGGCTGCGATGGTCGAGGGGAACAGGCCCGCCCCCTCGGTGCCGAGCACCATGGCAAGCCGCTCGCATGCGGCAAGCTGCGGATCGCCAAGCGCAAGCGACCGGTCCTCGAGCGCAAGCGCTGCCACCTTGAACCCAGCCGCATGCAGCAGCGGGATTCCCTCGGCCGCCCATTGGCGCTGCGTGCCGATGCGCGTCCACGGCACCTGCAGCACCGTGCCCTGGCTCGTACGGCTGGCGCGGCGGAACAACGGGTCGTGGCATGAGGGCGTGACCAGCACGGTATCGATGCCGAACGCGTGCGCCGCGCGGAACGCGCTGCCGATGTTGGCATAGTTGCCCACGTCCTCGAGCACGGCGATGCGGCGGGCACTGGCAAGCAGCTGCGCGGGATCGGGCAGCGCGGGGCGCTCGAACGCGGCCACGGGGCCGCGCACGATCTTGTAGCCGGTGACCTGAGAGAACAGGGAGTCGGGGACGCGCAGCGCCGGGCAGTCGGGGTGTTGCGCGAGCAGCTTGCGAGCAAGCGGCGCGGCGTCATCGGCCCAGGACTCGCTTACCAGAAAGGAGCGCGGGCGGATGCCGGCCTCGATAGCCGCCAAGATGACCGCGCGAGACTCCGCCATGAACAAGCCAGCTGGCGCGTCGGGCCAAGCAGTCAAATCGGCATCGCGCACACGCGCATACGGCGCCAAACGCGCATCGCTTGCGCTGCTCAGATGCTCATACGGCATAGAGTAGTCCTTTCTTTGCCTAGACGCTTGCGGCAAGGGCGTCCTGAAATTCGCGCAGGTCACGCGAGTTGCACGGGTCGCAAGGCTCATGCGGTTTGCGAGGATCGCGAGAGCCGTCGCATCATGCTATTTTATCGCCCAAAAGGCGCCTGCAGCCAAATCGGTCGATACGTCTGCGTTTAAACGGGCGGTTGGCAAGTAGCCACCTCTAGGTGACCAGCATACCCCCAGGTCAGAAGCGTGCTGAAAAACCGGCTACTTCGGGTATGCACATTTAAACGCAGACGTATCGATGCGTTCTGCCGCGCTGCCGCTCGGCGACGGCTTTAGCATTGCGGTTGGCTCATCGTTGCAGCAGAGTTCGGCTGGTTTGCGCGATTCGCTCGCGCAGTTCGACGGGGTCGTCGCCTCGCAAGACCGCAAGCTGGGTCAGCGTTTCCTCGAGCAGCTTGCGCACTCGGGCGGCGCTCCACGGCGCGCCTGCGGACGCAGGCTCGTCGGTTTCCAGCAGCAACCGGTCAACGGGGATGGCCTGCGCGTAGGCCCGTCCGCGTTTCGATTGCAGCATGCGCGGGTTCACGCTGAAGTAGCAGCCCGTCCGCCGCGCGCGCGTGAGCTGGTCGGACGTACCGGAGAACCAATGGATGATGCAGGCGTTGCCCACCATGGCACCAAGCGCACTCGCACGTTCAAGCTCATCAAGCACCTGATCAACCGCGCGAACCGCATGCACGGACAGCACCTTGTCGCCCGTTCGAGCGCATGCATGAGCGACACACGCCAGCGCATCAATCTGCGCCTCGCGCGTAGCGATATGGGCTGGCGAAAAGTCCAAGCCTACTTCGCCAATGAATCGATTGCGCGCAACAAGACCATACAAGCGATCCCAATTAGCAGCGACGTCGTATTCGCCAACCCACCAGGGGTGCAGGCCCGCACCCGTGCGCACGTTGCCCGCGCCGGCAAGCGCAACCCGCTGCTCGGCGAACTCCGACGGCGTCACCGTATTCGAGAACGCCCCCACGCCAGCGGCCGCAAGAGCCCGCGCCGCCTGTACCGCATCTTCGCAAAACCCCAGGTGGCAATGCATATCGAAATAAGCGAACTCGTCCATGCTCATGCGCCCCCGACGACCAGACGCACCACCTTGGTGGACAAGCCATAGCGCTGCTTCACGTCAGCGAGCTTCGCAAAATGCGCCGTGCCCGTATGCGCTTGCTGCGCCTCGCTGCTCGACCAGCGCTCCAGCAAAAGCGCCTGATCAGGCGCATCGACTGGCAGCAAGTACTCATACTGCAAACAACCTTGCTCCGCGCGACTCGATTCCGCCATGCGCAGCTGAGCCAAATCGCGCAGAAGGTCATCGCGTTCGCCCACCGTTACCGTATAGCGAACCTGGAAGAATACCCCGTCGCTCATGAAAGCCTCCCCCTTAGCCCTTACGCTTCCGGCACTTGGGCTATCTCGCAGAGGACCTTGCCTGCCAGCATCTGGCCGAAAATCGGCGGCATGAACGATGCCGTGCCCAGGTTGGTGCGCTCGCGACGCTCGGCGCCTTCCACGGCGGGGCGCTTCACCGGCTCCTCGCACGAGTACAGCACGCGCAGGCGGCGGATGCCGCGCTTGCGGCACTCCTTGCGCATGACGCGCGCAAGCGGGTCGTTGCGCGTTTCGGAGACGTCGGCGAAACGCAGGCACTCGGGGTGCAGCTTGTTGGCGCCGCCCATGCTGGAGATGAGCGGCATCCCCGTGCGGTCGGCGTACTCGGCGATGGCCAGTTTTGCGGAAACGGAGTCGATAGCGTCGATGAGCATATCGACTTTCCCCAGGTAGCAGTCGAGCAGCGGCGCCACGTCGTCGGCGCGCAGGAACATATCGAGCGCCTCGACCTGGCAGTCGGGGTTGATGTCGTGCACCATGTCGCGCACCACCTCGTGCTTTTTGCGCCCGAGCGTGCTGTGGAACGCGATGGCCTGGCGGTTGATGTTGGACAGGCCGACGACGTCGTGATCGACGACGATCAGATGTCCCACACCAGATCGGAAGAGCGTCGTGTAGGGAAAGAGTGTAGATG
>CALEWN010000149.1 GCA_937925385.1 uncultured Senegalimassilia sp. | reverse complement strand
GCAGTTCCTGGAGGGCGGCGAGGGCCAGAGCACCGCTGCGGAGCCCTACGACCCCGGCCACGCCTGCGTGGTGGTCCACACCGGCGGCACCACGGGCTCGCCCAAGGGCGTCATGCTGACAGACAACAGCTTCAACGCCATTGCACAGCAGTTCTCTGCCTATGACACCCTGTTCCAGAAAGGGCAGAAGCTGATGAACATTATGCCCCCGTTCATCGCCTACGGCTATGCCTGCGGCGTGCACCTGCCGCTGGTGCTGGGCCTGACGGTGGTCATCATCCCCAACCTGGACCCTGCCAAGCTGGGCAGCCTGGTGCTCAAGTACAAGCCCGAGATCATGTTCGGTGTGCCCGCCCACTACCAGCAGCTGGCCGCCGACCCGAAAGTTCAGAAAAAAGACCTCTCGTTCATTCACAACTACGCGGCTGGCGGCGACGCCATTTCGCTGGGCGCGGAGAAGACGGTCAACGAATTCCTGGCCTCCCACAACGTGGAGTACCCCATGGCCAAGGGCTATGGCATGACGGAAGTTGCCTCGGCCGCCACTGTGGCCGCCGGTAAGAACAACAAGCCCGGCAGTGTGGGCATTCCCATGGTCAACACCCTCATCTCGGCGTTTGAGCCAGGCACGGACAAAGAGCTGCCCATTGGTCAGCGCGGCGAGCTGTGCATCAGCGGCCCCGCCACCATGAAAGGCTACTACAACAAACCCGACGAAACGGCCATGATCCTGCACAAGCACCCGGATGGCCGTGTCTGGGTCCACACCGGCGATATCGGCTATATCGACGAGGACGGCTTCGTCTACCTGGATTCCCGCATCAAGCGGCTCATCATCCGCCACGACGGCTTCAAAGTCTTCCCCTCCATGATTGAAAACGTGGTCAGCCAGCACCCCGCCGTGCACCAGTGCTCCGTTGTGGGCTGTGCCGATCAGGACCATGTGCAGGGCCGCCTGCCATTCGTGTACATCGTGCTCACCCCCGCCGCTGCTGGTGTCAAGAAAAAACAGCTGATCCAAGAGCTGCGCCAGATGTGCGAGGAGGAGCTGCCCGAATACGTCCAGCCTGTGGCCTACAAGTTTGTGCCGGAGCTCCCCATGACTCCGGTGGGCAAGGTAGACTATCGCAAGCTGGAAGAGGAGATCACTCCCCGCGATTACTGAGATTTTTGATGGGAAAGAAGGAACCACACCATGAAAAAGAAATTTGTCAGCCTGCTGCTGGCAGCCGCTCTGGTGTTCTCGCTGGGCGTCCCCGCCTTTGCTGAGGGTGCCGAGGCACTGCCCGCGGAACCCGAGGCCGCTGTGGCCGAAGCAGAGCCGGAAATGGCCCCTGAGGATGAGACCAACGAAGTGGTCGTTACCCTGGGCGATACCGTGACGGCTACCACCACCGAACAGGCTCCCGCCGCCGACACCAAAACGACTGCCCCCGCGGCGGACAGCACGAAAGAAACTGCTGCCGACACGGAGAGCACGGAGCAGAAGCAGATCACCTACGTTGCCCTGGGCGACAGCATCGTGGCAGGCGTGGGCCTGGCCGATGTCCAGTACAGTGCCAACGGCACTTCCACTTACGGCGTGGACATGCGCGCCAATTTCAAGGGCTACTCCCCAGACTGCTATGTCGGTAAGGTAGCTTCCAAGCTGGGCCTGGACCGCGACCACGCCATTGATCTGGGCCTGCCTGCCCTGACGGCCCCCGACCTGGTGGACATGGTCCGGGACGGCAAGATGCCCCAGATGAACATGGAGTCCGGCTGCTACTACGTCTACCCGGAGTTCCAGGATTACATCCGCAAGGCAGACGTCATCTCCATCCAAATCGGCTCCAATGACGCGTTCGTGCCCTGCGTGGCCGGCCTGTGGAACGCCACCAACCACAAGAGCGACGCTCTGGCTTCCACCATCCTCTCCGGCAACCTGCGCTCCTCCGGCTCTGCCGTTTCCAC
Organism: uncultured Senegalimassilia sp.; assembly: GCA_937925385.1. Classification (GTDB taxonomy): domain Bacteria; phylum Actinomycetota; class Coriobacteriia; order Coriobacteriales; family Eggerthellaceae; genus Senegalimassilia. The sequence goes on along the minus strand of CALEWN010000149.1, from coordinate 4,137 downwards.
CATCCTCAAGGGCATCAAGGACATGGAGCTGACCAAAGAGGAAAAGAACGCCTCCTGGAAGCTCATCACTTCCGATATGGCCAAGATCTGCGACCGCATCTATCCGCAGACCACCTCCGCCCTCATCTCCGTCGTGCAAGAGATCCGCAAGCTGAACCCGGACGTGCAGATCCTGCTGATGGGCTACACCGACCCGGTGCCGTTTATCCCCTGCTGGCACAACTACTTCCGCAAGCTCAACAAGTTTGAGAAGCAGCTGGCCGAGACCTATGACCTGACTTATGTGGCCATCCCCAAGGCAAAGACCGACCTGGATGTCCACCCCACCATTCAGGGCCACGAGTACATCGCCAACAAGATCGTCAACGCCATCAAGGGTGCCAACGGGGACGTCGTTCCCGAGGAGCGCCTGACCGAAGACCAAATCGCGCTGGCGGCGCATAGCGTCGAGTGGCTTTGCAGCCGCTCAGGCCATACCGTGTCCGTGGAAGAGGTCCAAGACATGGTCGAGAACCAGATCATGGCGCAGGGCCGTTACTCCGTCGCGCGCAAGTACATCATCTACCGTTACAACCAAACGCTCAAGCGCCAGTCCAACACCACCGACGACAAAATCCTGTCGCTCATCGAGTGCAACAACGAGGAAGTCAAGCAGGAGAACTCGAACAAGAACCCCACGGTCAACTCCGTGCAGCGCGACTACATGGCAGGCGAGGTCTCCAAGGACATCACCATGCGCCTGCTCCTGCCGGCCGACGTGGTGGAAGCCCACAACGAGGGCATCATCCACTTCCATGACTCCGACTACTTCGCGCAGCACATGCACAACTGCGACCTGGTCAACCTGGAGGACATGCTGCAAAACGGCACCGTCATCTCCGGTACGCTCATCGAGCGCCCGCACAGCTTCTCCACCGCGTGCAACATCGCCACGCAGATCATCGCCCAGGTGGCCAGCTGCCAGTACGGCGGCCAGTCCATCTCGCTGACGCACCTTGCGCCGTTCGTCGAGGTCAGCCGCCAGAAAATCCGCCGCCAGGTGCTGCAGGAGATCAACGCGCTGGGCCTCGAGGCCAACGCCGACCGCATCACCGAGGTCGTCGAGGGCCGTCTGCGCGACGAAATCCGCCGCGGCGTGCAAACCATCCAATACCAGGTGGTCACGCTCATGACCACCAACGGCCAGGCGCCGTTCGTCACCGTCTTCATGTACCTCAACGAGGCGCGCAGCGAGGCGGAGAAGCGCGACCTCGCCATGATCATCGAGGAAACGCTCGCCCAGCGCTACGAGGGCGTCAAAAACGAGGAAGGTGTGTGGATCACCCCGGCGTTCCCCAAGCTCATCTACGTGCTCGAGGAAGACAACATCACCGAGGACAGCCCGTACTTCTACCTCACCAAGATGGCTGAAGCTGTCGAAGGGCGAGACCGAGGGCAACGGCGACTGCTACACCTGCATGGGCTGCCGCAGCTTCCTCACGCCCGACCGCTCCGGCAATGGCTACGACAACGTGGCCAATGCCGGCAACTACGAGCCGGGCAAGCCGAAGTACTACGGCCGTTTCAACCAGGGCGTTGTCACCATCAGCCTGCCTGACGTGGCGCTTTCCTCGTATGGCGACATGAACAAGTTCTGGCAGATCTTCGACGAGCGCCTCGAGCTGTGCTACAAGGCACTCATGTGCCGCCATAACCGCTTGAAGGGCACGCTTTCCGACGCGGCGCCCATCCTGTGGCAATATGGTGCGCTCGCACGTCTTGAGAAGGGCGAGCCCATCGACAAGCTGCTCTACGGCGGCTACTCCACCATCAGCCTGGGCTACGCCGGCCTGTACGAGTGCGTCAGGTACATGACGGGCCACAGCCACACCGATGCCGAGGGTACTCCGTTCGCCATGGAGGTCATGCAGCACATGAACGACAAGTGCGCCGAGTGGAAGGCGGCCACGAACATCGACTTCTCGCTGTACGGCACGCCGCTCGAGTCCACCACGTATAAGTTCGCGAAGGCTCTGCAGCGTCGCTTCGGCATCATCCCGGGCATCACGGACAAGGGCTACATCACGAACAGCTACCACGTGCACGTCACCGAGAAGATCGACGCGTTCGACAAGCTGAAGTTCGAAAGCGCTTTTCAGCGCCTTTCCCCCGGCGGGGCCATCAGCTACGTCGAGGTGCCCAACATGCAGGATAACCTGAAGGCCGTTATCCGCGTCATGCAGTACATCTACGACAACATCATGTACGCCGAGCTGAACACGAAGTCGGACTACTGCCAGGAATGCGGCTACGACGGCGAGATTCAGATCGTCGAGGACGACGGCAAGCTCGTGTGGGAATGCCCGAAGTGCGGCAACCGCGACCAGGAGAAGCTCAACGTTGCGCGCCGTACCTGCGGATACATCGGAACCCAGTTCTGGAATCAGGGCCGCACCCAAGAGATCAAGGACCGCGTCCTGCACCTGTAAGCGCAGGCTAGTCGCGTGCCAGCGGATTTGAACGCCGGCCAGAGATCGCGGATCGTCAAGCATGTCCGCACGTTGCTCAAGGACTGTGCTGCTCTCGCAAACGTAGGGACGCTCGCTCCGTAAACAACCTGCTATACCAGGAAAGCCGCCTAAAGGCGGCTTTCCTGCGTTTGTGCAAAAGGTTTGCTATACGCTTCCTGCAGCCCCATGCCTGCGTGCATCATGCGGCAACCTGCCCGGGCGTCGCATGCGCGCCGTTGTCGAACCACCAGGTCACCGTATGCGAAAACGCGCTCACGCGCAGCACGCACATCGGGTCGGAAGGCATGCCCGCGGGCGCTGCTGGTCCGCTTTTCGTGAGCAGCGCCGCAAGCTGTATGCGATGGTCTCCAAAGCGCTTGGCCTAGCCTCCTGCCCGGGTGCTCCTTATACGATGATCGGCAAAACGCTTGGCGTGGACGGGCTGTCTCGGCTTCGTCGCCTATGCGCTACGCCCGCAAGCGCGGCCGGTCTGCGATTTCGGCTCTCACTTCAAGGGGAAACTGCAACAAGAAGGGCCGAACCCATAAGGATTCGGCCCTTCGCTCTTCTCGCTTTCGCGTCACGCCTGCAGCGCGTCGTTGCGATGCTTGTAGAACACGTGGCATTGCTGGGGCTCCAGCACGCACATCCCGTCCTCGTCGCGGCTCACCACCATGGCTTCCAGTACCTGTCGGGTACGTTGCTGCCCGGAGTCGGCAGGGTCGTATCCTCCGAACTGCTCCTGAAGAAACGCGTTCACCAGCCGTTCGTGCTCGCTTGCGGGCATGCTGAAACGCACCAGGTCAAGTTCGTTTTCTGGCTCATCGTTCAGCTCCATCAGAAACGTCACCGTGCTGCCGTCCTCGAAACGATATTCGAACGAAGGCTCCAGTTCGCCTCCGTTGTTCAGTTCGGTGATCAGCGGAATCGGGTCCTCGCCGTCTTGCGGCTCGGTGCCGCCCGCAGCCTGCTGATAGCGCTCAAGCTGCTCCTGGATGATGCTCCACTCCTCGTCGTCCTCAATGGGGGACAGGTCGATGGATGCGAACTCCGAGCCCTCGGGCACCGTCAGCGTATCCTTGTTGTAGGAGGACGCATACACGTTCGTGAAGCCGTCCTCATCGGTGCCGCCATCGGTGTACACGATGTAGCTTTTCCCGAAAAACGGGCTATCGAACATAAGCAGAGCCTCGCACTCCAGTACAACGCCGTCCTCGTTTTCCGTCTTAAACCTCAAATCGTTGATTTGCGAAGCGTTCTCCGCGCTCATTCGCCGTTCCTTTCATCATCGTTTAGCGGGATGGTTTACGCATCAGCAAGCCTACGGGCTCACACGCTTGCGGGCATATGGCAAGTGCGTGAGCCCCCCGTCCTACGCCTTCAAGGTCACCCATTCAGGGTCCCGGTGCATTGACGTGATTTTACGAGTCCGGGCAGTCCGGGGCAAATATCGCGATAACGTGCATTCAGCCACCGCTAAACAAGAAAGGGGGCATTTGCAATCACGCAAATGCCCCCCATAACGGAATGCGAAGAAGCCAACCCGCAGAATGCAATCTTACTACGAACGCCGCGTGTCAACACACCATCGGGAGGCCTCAAGGCGAACCATCGCGAAAGCCGTCGGCATGACGAATCGGAAAGACCC
>CALEWN010000148.1 GCA_937925385.1 uncultured Senegalimassilia sp. | reverse complement strand
CTTGGTTGATGTTCCAGATGTCGCTGCCTTCCTTCGTGCGCGAGAAGCGGTCCTCGAAGAACCGGCAGCGCTCGGAGATGCGGTCCATCAGCTCGGGTGCGCACAATGCGCTGATCTGGATGACGGTGTCGAACAGGAACAGCGTGAGGGATTGGACCTCGTAAGCTTCGTTATCGGCGTCGCTTCCCGCTGTCGCGTCATCGACTCCGTCATCTTGCCCCGCCGAGCAGCTTGTCAGCCATGCGGGCACGGCCATCGCGCACACCGAGCCCGCCGCAAGCATGAGAAACCTTCGGCGCGAAAGCGTTCCGTTCTCCATCGACCAAATCCTTTTCGTTTCCTATACGAACAACCAACACAATGCGAAAAGCGCCGCCGCCTTGATGAGCACCAAAGGGACCTCGGTGCCGCGTAGGCGCACAAGATATTCCTTGACCTGGGCCTTTTTGGCGCCGGGCGCTTCCGCAAGCTTCGATGCCGTTGCAGCTCGCGGATCGGGAACGCGCAACACCGTCACGTTCTCCAAAGGGCATCCATCGGCGCATCGGCCGCACGAGATGCACTCGCCCGCGGCAAGCGCATCGGGATCGGGGTGCACCGACACCGGGCACGAGCGCTTGCACATCCCGCACCCCTTCGCGCAGCGCGCCGTGTCGCGGCGGAAAGAGGAGAAGGGGAGCACCGGCAGCAGGCTGAACACCGCGCCGAGCGGGCAGAGGAGCTGGCAGAAGAAGCGCTCCACGAACAGCATGCCGAACGCGATGGCGCCGAGGATGGCGAACGCGCCCGCCGCAACGCCTTCGACGTTGCCGGCGATGATGCCCGCGAACGCCGTCCAGGGGCTGTACTCCGAGACGCTTGACCACGCGCCCGTGACGCACAGCCCGCAGATGGCGACCAACACCAGGTATTTCACCAGCTGCAGCGCGCGCTGCAGCTTTGGAGGCAAAAGCGGTTTCCTTGTGCCGATGCCCAGCTTCTTGCGCACGGGCGCGAACAAGGCGAACAGTGCATCGCCTAGCGTGCCGAACGCGCAGGCGTAGCCGCAGAAGAAGCGGCCGAACACCACGGTGAACGCCAGCACCGCCGTCAATGTGACGGCAAAAGCGCTCAGCTCGATCGGCTGCATGGCGCCGATCTGGGTAAATGCGTATTTCACGCCGTTGAACGCTGCGCTGAACATGGCGGGGAACGCTATGAAGAACGCGATCTGCACCGCCCAGCGCACCCCGCGGTCCAGGACAAGGCGGCGATGGCGCGCCAGGGCCTTCGTCTTGATCTTCGCCATGTTATTCGCCGTCCTCCGTCGATGCCTCGGTGCCTGCTTGGCCGGAGTTGCTTGCTTCAAGCGCTTGAACCGCGCCGTTGATGATGCCCGCCGAAGAGAACGTGGCGCCCGATATCGTGTCCACGTTCGGCGTTTGCTTGGCGATCATGTCGTCGATGAGCTTGACGGCTTGCTCCAGGTAGGGGCCGTCCTCATTGGGGGCGTCCACGACTTGGACGTCGTCGATGTAACCGTCCTTCACGGTGACCTGCGTGGTCACCGGCCCGCCGTATCCTTGGGCGGTGCCCGTGAACACCCCGTCGGCAGCGTATGGCCCGCGGGTTGCCGCGTGTTCAGCCTCTTGGATCTGCTTTTGAACCATGGCATCGGCGGCGTTGGCGTCGGCGGCCCATAGACTGAAGCCGACCGCCAATGCCCCGATAACCGCTACGTTCACGGTTTTCGCTATGAAGTTTCGCTTGCGTACGAGAAGGTTAGGCACGGTCGGCCTCGCCTTCGTTGCTCGAAGGGCTGCCTGCTTCGTTTTCCCCGGACGAAGCGCCCGAGCCGTTGGCGTCGTCGGTTGCGGGGCTGTCTGCCGGGTTCGCCTTCTTGTAAGCTTCGTTGGCAAGCTCGAGCGCCTTTTCGTATGCCTTCACGATGGCTTTCGAGGAATAGGTGGAACGGGACACGACGTCCACGTCGCTCGGATTCGTGCGCAAGTCGATCAGCTGCTTGACGATGCCGGTGTACTCCTTGCCGCGAACGACGCGTCCGAACGCCGCCCATTCAAGATATGCATCGTTCGATTCGTCGTATTCTCCGAGCACCGCGTCCTCGTCGGTCGCCTTGTTCGTCCCGTGCACGTCCTTGATCGCAGACGCCTTGCCATCTTTCACCGCAACGGTCATGGCGAGGTAGTACGGCTCGAACGCGTCGGGGTCCTCGGCGTTTTCGCACTTCACGTACACGGTGTAGTCTCCGTCAAGATAGCGGGTCTCGGTTGGCTCGCTCTGCGACGGCTTGTCGTCTCCATCGGGTTTGCTCGGCGAGTTGCCGCTTCCCGTGTTGCCGGAATCGCCGGCGGGCTTATCTGCCGCGGTGCCGTTGCCGGTCTTGACTGCCGCTTGGCGTAAGGCGTCCTCGACGGCGGCCAAGATGCCTTCCGAGGAAAACGTTGCGCCCGACACCGTGTCGACCGCCGTCGTTTGCTTGTCGACGACAGTTGCGATCAGCGATTTCGCGCGGTTGAAATATGCGGCATCATCGTCTTGGGAGAGGACGTCTATCTTGGAGATCTTCCCTCCTGCGATGGTCACGGCCACGCGAATGGTGCTTTTGTAGCCTTCTCCTTCGCCGTAGTAAGTGCCGTCGGCGTAACCGTCCGCCGGCACCTGGGTCGGGTTCAGCGTTGCGTGGCTTTTGCTCGAGGCGGCGGAAACCGGGGCGGATGAGGCGCCCGCGTCCGATCCCGTTCCGCCTGCGGCCTTTTCAAGGGCGTTCTTGATGGCGACGAGGATGCCCTTTGAAGAGTAGGTTGCTCCTGAAATGGTGTCCACCGACGTCGATTGCGCAGCGATGACCGAGCTTATCAGCCCCTTCGCATCGCTGAAATACGGCTCATCGTCGCCCGCGGACACTATTTCGATTGCGACGATCTTCCCGCCGCTTATGGTCACCGCCACCGTGATGGTGCTTTTGAATCCCTGGCCGGAGCCGGTATACGTGCCGTCCTTCAGGTTGGAGGCGTCGATCCCATAGTCCTCCGCGCTGTAGTTCGCATCGGTGGCGGGTTGCGCATCCTGACGCTCCGCCGTCACCTCGACGGGCTTGATTTCGGTCGTGGCCTGCTCGGTCGATGCGTATGCGTCGGGGTTGAACACGAGCGGCTGGTATTGCGCCACGACCAGCGCAACGGCCACGCTCGTCAGCACCGACGGCATCAACAGGCCCGCCGTAGCCGCCTTTCGCGGCAACGCTGCGTGCTTGCCCGTCCCCTTCTCCTCGTTTCCCGGCGTTGCGCCGTGCGTTTCCGCTTCGGCGCGTTCTTCGGTCTTTCGATCCGTCACGTTCTTCGCGTCTCCTTCAAACGGCCTTATGGCGGAGCCTGGGCTCCGCCATAATCTGCAATGCATCGCTTTGACGCAGGTGGCGAATGCCTCTTCGCCACCTGCGCTTTCATGTTGTGCGGAATCTATTCCCGCGTGCGGCGGCGCATGAAGCGCGCCACTGCGGCCAGTGCGGCCGCGCCGATGGCGGCCGCGCCCGTTGCCGCTACCGGGGTGATGTCGCCCGTGGTGGCAAGGCCGGAGGCGGCGTCCGCGCCGGTTGCGCTCGCTGCCGCGCCGTTGCCGTCACCTGTTGCGGCGCCGTTGTCGGAGCCGTCCGTCCCGGTGCTGCCGGAGTCATCCGTCCCGGTGCCGCCAGCAGGCGGATTCTCGACGGTCGGCTTGGCCAGCTGCTCGCGGGCCTGCTTCACGGCTGCCGTTGCGGACTCGACGTCGGCGGCGGACGTGTCCTCATCGCCGAAGAGCGCCTCCGCGGCCTTCACGGCCTGCTGATACGCAGCCCAGCTTTCAGGCGTGTAGTCGGCTTCCTTCAGGTTGGAGCCGGCCTCGATCTCTGCGCGCAGATCGGCAAGCTGATCTGCGGTGGGGGTTGCGGCAAGCGCAGCCTGGGCGCCCTGCAGGGCGGAAAGCGCATTGGCGACCTCCTCGTCAGTGGCGGAAACGGACTCGTTCGCGCCTTGAGCATCCTTGAGCGCCGCCTGGAAGGCAGACCAGCTGCTTGCGGTGTAGGCGTTCTGGCCGTTGTCGAGCTTCAGAGCGGACTGGATGGCGCTCTCAAGCGCAGCTTTGTCGGCGACCTTGGCGTACGTGAACTTCAGGTTGCTGTTGTAGCCCGTTGCGACGACTTCGACCTCGTACGCGCCGTTCGCGGCGAACACCAAGGAGCCGTCCTTGTTCGCGGCGGCAAGGTTCAGGGAACCGTCCTCGTTGATGATCTTCACGGCGCCCTTGCCCTGCGCGTTGTACACCACGTTGTTCACCGTCACCTGGGAGATGTTGCCCAGATAGTTTGCAAGGTCGCTCTCGGTGGCACCGTCGGCGGCCGTCAGCTTCAGGCTAGAGGCATCGAACGCGGCAGCGTTCTTCGCCGTCGTCAACGTGAACGTTGCGCTCAAGGGCGCGTACTTGCCGCTCTTGTCGGTGGCAACGATTGTGTAGCTGCCAGGCTGCGTGCCGGTAGGGATCTTCACGACGGAAGCGTACGGCCCGGAAGAGGGGTTCGACATCTCGACATCGCCGTTCCAGCCCTCGATGCTGTACTGCGCAGCGAACCCTTCGGGCAACGTCGGGCTCATGCCGATGAGGGAGGTGTCGTCAAGCGAAGCGCTCTCCTGGATGGAGATAGCGCCTTCATCTGCGGAAACCTTTACCGGAACGTACTGATCCATGGCCACGGTGTAGGTGCCGGTGGAC
>CALEWN010000147.1 GCA_937925385.1 uncultured Senegalimassilia sp. | reverse complement strand
CCTTGTCCCAGCCGTCCGGGCAGCGCACGATCTCGCCGGCGATCTCCTTGATGTTGTCGTCGAACAGCACCACGTGGTCGGAGTCCCAATGCATGGAGCGGGTGACGTGCAGCGGCACGTACGGGAAGAACAGCAGCAAGCTGGAGAGCTTGTCGGCGATGTTCTCCATGGGGTTGAAGTGGCCGGCGTCGATGAGCACCACGTGGTTGCCGCCCTTCTTCGCGGCATAGGACACGTAGAACTCCTGGTTGCCGGTGGTGAAGCCCTCGACGCCGATGCCGAAGACCTTCTGCTCCATGGCGTCGATCACGTGCGGCGTTTCGAAGGAGTAGATCTCGTCGAGCGCATCGCGCAGGCGCTCGCGCATGCCGAAGCGATCTGCCGGGTAGTCCTTCAGGCCATCGGGGATCCAGAAGTTGTTGAGCACCATGTCGTCAAGCTCCTCGCCGATGCGCTCGGCGATCTTGCGGCAGGCGATGCAGTGGCGGATCCTGAAGTCGCGCACATCCTTATGGGGCGAGGAGACCGTCAGGCCCTCCTTGACCATGGGAGGACTGAACAGCGTGGGGTTGAAGTCGATGCCGTAGCCGTGTTCCTTGGCCCATGCCACCCAGGGCTCGAAGTGCTTGTACTCGATCTGGTCGCGGTCGACCCAGGGGTTCTCATCGGTGAAGATGGCATAGCTTGCATGCAGGTTGATGCGCTTCTTGCCGGGGATGAGGCTGCACGCCTTCTCGAAGTCGGCCGTCAGCTCCTCGAAGGTGCGGGCACGGCCCGGGTAGTTACCCGTGGTCATGATGCCGCCGGAGGCCGCATTGTCCTTCTGGTCGAAACCCATGACATCGTCGCCTTGCCAGCAGTTGACGGAGATCGCCTTGCCGGCCAGCTTCGCCAGGACCGCCTCGGTGTCGATACCCTCGGCAGCATATGCCTCGCGTGCCAGTTCGTAAGCTGTGCTCATGTGCGCTCCTATCTTGGATGAATTGCTATGTTCAAGCCGCGATGCGGCGGTGAACCGATTCTGATGCGCAGGGCCGACGCGTGGCGGGCCCTGGCGTACGGGTTATTCAGGCTGGTATTCCACCACGTCGAACGATCGGCGGATGGCCTCTCGCGCCTCGTCAAGATCGGCGAAGACGCCGTCGCCGATCATCTGCACCATGAGGTTTCCCAGGCTGGTGCCCTCGATGGGGCCGGCGAACACGGGGATGCCGCAGGCACGGGCCGTCAGCTCGTTGAGGTAGGTATCCTGGCATCCCCCGCCGACGATGTTGATGGAGGTGTACGTGCGGCCGGTCAGCGCCGACAGCTCGTTGATAGAATCGGCGTAGCAGCCGGTCAGGCTCTCGTACACGCAGCGCATCAGCTCGCCGACGGTGTCGGGAACGAGCTGGCCCGTCTCACGGCAGGCGGTCTTGATCTCCTCGATCATGGAGGCAGGCGCCAGGAAGCGGTCGTCGTTGACGTTGACGTGCGGGATGGGGGCGTCGGGATGCAGCTGCTGCTCGGCGCGCGCGGCATCCGCCAGCTCGCCGAAGCCGATCTCCTTGGCGGCGCGCTTGAGCTCGGCGCCCTTGCCGGCAACATGGCTGACGCCGTTGAGCTCACGGCGGATGGACTGGATCATCCACAGGCCCATGATGTTCTTCAAGAAACGGAAGCGCTTCAGATAGCCGCCCTCGTTCGTGAAGTTCTGATACCGGCTGGCATCGGAGGTGATGGGGCCCTCGTGCTCCACGCCGAGCAGGCTCCACGTGCCGCTTGAGAGGTAGACGGCCTGCGCATCGCGCGCGGGCACCGCCAGAAACGCCGAGCCCGTGTCGTGCGTGGCGGGCAGCATCACCCGGGCATCGAAGCCCACGCGCTGCTGCACCTCGGGCGCAAGCCCGCCCATCACCGTGCCGGGCATAGCGATTTCGCCGAACAGGCGCGCGGGTGCCTCCGCCGCCTCAAGCGCAAACGGGTCCCACGTGCAGGTGCGCGCGTTGACGAGGTTCGTGGTGGTGGCGTTGGTGTATTCGTTCACCATGTTGCCCGTGAGCAGGTAGTTCAGGTATTCGGGCACCATGAGGAAGCGATCGGCCGCCTCAAGCTCCTCGGGATGCTCGCGCGAGAGCGCCGCAAGCTGGTAGACCGTGTTGAACGCTTGGCGCTGGATGCCCGTGACGCGATAGAGCCTCTCCAGGCCGATGCCCGCATCGACATCGGCGGCGACCTCGCTGGTGCGTGCGTCGCGATACGCCACCGCGTCGCCGACAAGCCGGCCCTGC
>CALEWN010000146.1 GCA_937925385.1 uncultured Senegalimassilia sp. | reverse complement strand
CGTGGCCATCTACGCCGTCCAGAAGGTCTCCCAGCTTGGCGGCAAGGTTCTGGCCTGCTCCGACACCAAGGGCTGGGTTGAGGACCCCGAGGGCATCGATTACCAGGTGCTCGAGCACGTGTACAACAAGAAGCGCTCCGGCCATGACAAGGGCGTGTCCCTGGCCATGTACGTTGACGAGCGCCCCAACGCAACCTGGCACGAGGGCGACGGCCGCGGCGTGTGGCAGCTTCCCTGCGATATCGCCCTGCCCTGCGCACGCGAGAACACGCTGCATCTCGACGACGCCAAGGCCCTGGTGGCCAACGGCTGCAAGGTGGTCGGCGAGGGCGCGAACATGCCCACCACGCTCGACGCCACCGAGTTCCTGCAGGAAAACGGCGTGGCCTTCATGCCCGGCAAGGCTGCCAACGCCGGCGGCGTGCTGGTGTCCGGCCTGGAGATGAGCCAGAACGCCGAGCACCTGAGCTGGACCTTCGAAGAGGTCGACGGCAAGCTCGAGCAGCTGATGCGCGGCATGTTCCACAACGTGGACGACACTGCCAAGAAGTACGGCCATGAGGGCAACTTCGTCATGGGCGCCAACATCGCCGGCTTCCTGAAGGTGGCCGACGCCATGATGACCCAGGGCATCGTGTAAGCGCAGCCTTTCATATCGCTAAAAAAGAAGCGACCCGATCGGGTCGCTTCTTTTTTGTTTAGCTGAAATCCATAAGGCCGATCATGCACACATGCGCGAATCACGCGAACGCGAGCAACGCCCTACCGGAATCAGCGCACCATGAATCGAAAGGGTTGACCGAAGAGCGATAACCGCTCGATCGCGGAGCCTCCCTGCAGGTTTTCAACACCTAGCCGACGTTACCCAACCTACAAGGCATGCTCCTCACGACGAACGCTACAGGTTCTCGCGCACCCAATCGATATTGCCCTGCACGGTGGCGATAAGCTCGGAGATATCGTCGAAGGCGCGCATCGGGCGAAGCCACTTCATAAACTCCACCTTCATATACTGGCCGTAGATATCGCCATCGAAGTCGAGGATGTGAACCTCGCAGGTTGCCGTTGCCCGATCGGCGAACGTAGCCGCCACGCCCACGTTAACCGCGGCCTTATAGCGCTTGCCGTCGACATGCGCATATGCCCCGTACACGCCATCGGACAGCGGGCGCATCTGATCGGGGACCTCAAGATTGGCGGTACGGATACCCATATCGGCACCCTCGCCGCGACCGGGACGCACGATGCCCGTCATGAAATACGGGCGCCCAAGCAGGTGGTTTGCCTCATCGAGCTTCCCGTCGGCCAACAGCAGACGGATGCGCGTAGCCGAGATAGGGGCGCCATCCTCGCTTTTCAGGTCGTGCGCGTGCACCTGCATGCCATGCCCATCGGCCCACGTGCGCAATTCCGGCACCGCGCCGGCGGCTTTC
>CALEWN010000145.1 GCA_937925385.1 uncultured Senegalimassilia sp. | reverse complement strand
GCGATTGGCGTGCGAGCTATAAGCTTGATACGCCCGAGCTTGCCGCGCTGTTGAGCGCGGAGGAGGACGTGTGCTGGCTTACGGCCTCGAAGCTCAATGCGTTCGTGACGTATGAGCCAGGGTGCGCTAATAGTGCAACGTTTCCCGAGCGCGAGGTCGTTCGTTTGCCCAGCAAACCTAACATCACAACCGAGTTCGGCACTGAAGTGCATGTCATGCTCGAAGATGTTTCGAACATGACGCTTGGCGCGGCGCAATGCTCTCTTGACAAGGTTGTTGCAGCTCACAGGGCTAATATCGCGCACTTGGATTTCCCCGTGGGGGAGGTTTCCCAATATCTGGAACGCTTCGACGCCATATGCGAGACGTTCGTGCCATGGCTTGTGGAACACGTTGCCGGCTACCGCTGCGTTGCAGAGGCGCGACTGCACGCCGCCACGGCGGCGGGGTCGCCCATATACGGTATCCAAGACTTGCTGCTGGTTGATGATGGGGCGAAAACGGTACGCATCGTTGATTACAAAACAGGCCTGAAGCACGAAGCTCCCACGAAGTACGAGCGACAGCTGAAGTTTTACAAACTGCTGGTGGAATCGTCTGCGGAATTCGAAGGCTACACGGTGGAAGCCATGGGGGACTACTACGTTGAGCCCGATAAGGAGACGGGCGAGTTGAGCAAGCCGTTCATGGCTACGGCAACCGCCGAGGAAGTGCGCGAGCTTGAGCGGCTTATCGATGCGGTGTGGGCACGCGTCTGTGCAGGCGCGTGGGATACGAGCACGTTCGAGCAAAACCAATTGTTCGAACAAGCGCGTGAACAGCAGGAGAGCTGCCGCAACAAGAATGAGAAAGCTGCGGTGATGCAACAAGCCTACGAGCAATGGCTTGTGGAAACCGCGCCGGGGTGCTAAAAAGCAGCTGCCTTGGGTCCATTCCCGGGGCAGCTGTTGGTCTGATTGTACGAAGGACTTATGCTGACCTGGGACCAATATAAGGTCCGAACGACGCGGGTCCCAATATTGACCCTTTTGCAACCTTCGTTCCTCATATCATCTTCTTTGTAAGGCATTGGTCATCAGAAAGGAAAGCTTATGGCCGACGTAAAGCTTTTTGCCGAGAACATAGAGGATTCTGCGCAAGAGCAGATCGACGAGATTGCAGCATGTCCGGCGTTTGAGGGCGCGAAGATCCGCATTATGCCTGACGCGCACAGGGGCAAAGGATGCGTTATCGGGTTTACCGCCAAACTGAACGACAAGGTGATTCCCAATCTGGTGGGCGTGGACATCGGCTGCGGGATGTTCTGCATCAAGCTTGCCGAGCGCATCGATCGCGCGGACCTTATCCAGTTCAACCGCGATGTTAAGCGTGCCGTGCCCACCGGTTTCAAGGTTCACCGCGACCCTGCATGCTCGTTGTCCGACTTCGGTATGGACGTTTGCGAGTGGCTTGAGGGGAAGCGTCGCGTGGAGCGCTCGCTTGGCACGCTTGGCGGCGGCAACCACTTCATCGAACTTGACGAGGACGAAGAGGGCGCGCAATACCTGGTCGTCCACACCGGCTCGCGCAATCTTGGAAAGCAGGTCGCGGAACACCACCAGGCTCTGGCGCAGGCGCTTTGCGAAGACGAGGTGCCCGAGGAGCTCAAGTATCTGGAAGGAGATTGCGCGCTTGAGTACCTTGCCGACATGCATAACTGCCAGCAGTTCGCAAACAAGAATCGCGAAGCGATCATCGCGCAGATCCTGGAGCGCACGGGCATTCGCGTTGATGGTGCGGGTTTCACCACCATGCACAACTACATTTCAGACGATGGGGTTGTTCGCAAAGGTGCGATCAGCGCTCAAGCTGGGGAAACGGTGTTCATCCCCTTTAACATGCGAGACGGGGCCGTCATTGCCGTGGGCAAGGGCAACAAGGACTGGAACTGTTCGGCGCCGCACGGTGCCGGCCGTGTCATGAGCCGTGCGCAGGCGTTCGCAACGCTTGATGCTGAGACGTTCGTCCAGGAAATGAAGGATGCCGGCATCTACAGCCCAAGCGCCTGCGATGGAACGCTCGACGAGTCGCCGGAAGCGTATAAGGCCGCGGATATGATCATGCGCCTTATGGAGCCCACGGCTCAGATCGTGCACCGCCTGAAGCCCATTTGGAATCTGAAGGCAACCGGCAAGCGCGGTAGCAGGCGATAAGGTGTTTGGGACGGTAAGCCGAAAGGTTGGAGCGGAGGGGTTATGTCGACTGACGATCTTTGCTTAGTTGCCACGCCTGGCGACTGGAAGCGAGCAGAGGAATGCCTGAATCGTACGGATTGCCTGTTCATCACGGCAGTGGTGCCGGGTCGGTCAGGGCAGCGCGCCTGCAAGCAAAGTCGGTTGCTGCGCGCGGAAATCGAGCAATCGAGGCTGGTGTGCTTTGAGGCGACGGGGAAGTTTGCTGCGGCATCCGTTGATGCCGCAGCCGAGGAGGCAGAGCTGTTCATGGTGGCGAACACGCGCTTTTCGCCGCTGGATTTCATCACCTTGGCAGCGCATTGGTGCGGCATGTTCGGTCTGAAGCAGGTGCTTGTGACGTGCCCCGATCGCGATGATGCCGACGAAGACGGCAGCTCGAAGCGGGTTGGCGCGGAAGCGAATTTCTACGATATGCATCGCAATGTGCTCGATTCGGCCCCGTATGTGCCTGGCGAAACGCTACGCAGGTATTTCGCCAGCATCCTTGGGTGGGATTTCTCGCTCACAAGCCCTTGGCGGCTTCTCAAGGACGGGGAGGTGATTCGATTCGGGTCGAATATCATGTCGGCGTCTTGTGCCTACGGTGTGTTCAGGAAATGTTATCCGGAATTGGAGGCGCGCGCTTGGAATCCGTATGAGCACAAGC
>CALEWN010000144.1 GCA_937925385.1 uncultured Senegalimassilia sp. | reverse complement strand
ACGAGGATGACCTCGTCGATGTCGCCCTGGGACATGCCGGCATCGCGCAGCGCCTGCTCGACAGGCTTGCGACAACGGTCCAGAAGGTCCTTGGTGATGGACTCGAACTCAGCGCGGGTAAGCGTGTAGTCCAGGTGCTTCGGGCCGGTGGCGTCAGCGGTGATGAACGGCAGGTTGATGTTGGCCTGCGTGGTGCTGGACAGCTCCATCTTGGCCTTCTCGGCAGCTTCCTTCAGGCGCTGCAGGGCCATCTTGTCGTTGCGCAGGTCGATACCGCCGTTGTCCTTGGCGAACTTGTCAGCCAGCCAATCGATAACGCGGTGGTCCCAGTCATCGCCGCCCAGCTGGTTGTCGCCTGCGGTGGCGGCAACCTCGAAGACGCCGTCGCCGAGCTCCAGGATGGACACGTCGAACGTGCCGCCGCCCAAGTCGAACACGAGAATCTTCTCGTCCTTGTTCGTCTTGTCGAGGCCGTATGCCAGAGCAGCTGCCGTAGGCTCGTTGATGATACGCAGGACCTCGAGGCCGGCGATCTTGCCGGCGTCCTTGGTGGCCTGACGCTGAGCATCGTTGAAGTATGCCGGGACGGTGATGACGGCCTGCGTGATGGGCGAGCCGACCTGTTTCTCGGCGTCGTTCTTCAGCTTCTGCAGGACCATAGCGGAGATTTCCTCGGGCGTGTAGTCCTTGCCGTCGATATCGACGACGGTGCGGCCGTCCTTGCCGGCCTGCACCTTGTAGCTGACCTTCGCCTGCTCTGCCTGGGTTTCGGCGAAGGAGCGGCCGATGAAGCGCTTGACGGAGGAGACGGTGTTCTCGGGGTTGGTGACGGCCTGGTTCTTAGCGGCCTTGCCGACCACGCGCTCGCCGTCCTTGCGGAAGCCCTCGACGGACGGGGTGGTGCGGTCGCCCTCGGCGTTCACGAGGATCTCGGGCTCGGAGCCCTCCATGACGGCCATGGCGGAATTGGTGGTGCCAAGGTCGATGCCCAGAATCTTGCTCATATGATTGCTTCCTCTCACTTGGAGTTATGTAACCGAAATCAGGTACTGCGGCTAGGCTCTAGGGGCTTAGCCTTTTTCCAACGACTCGTACTATAAAATCTAAGTCTATGCGTGTCAAGTTATTTGCGAGATATAACTTTACGTTTTGTCAACACCAAAATGTCAGATAGATTAATTTTTTGCTATCAAGCATTTGAACTGGGAAAACTGCGGCCGTATCTAGAGAATGCCGCTATTCAAGGCGCCGAATATCGGCTTAACTGCGAATGTCATGCGGCTTGATAGATCTCAGTCGCTACGCAATAAGTTCGAGAAAGGCGCTTTACGCAAGATTCAGCACCCGCTCGAAATCCGGCGCCGACGGCGCCTTCCCCTCTTCACGACGCCCGCTTCGACCACCGAGACCCTAAGCACGAAAACCCCTTCATAACTCGGCTCTGCCCTAGTCCGCCACGCCCGTATACGCAACGAGGCCCTTGCCTGTATACAGGCAAGGGCCTCGTTCGATGCGATCAACGACAGAGGTTACTCTTCGACGACCTCGGGGATGGCGCCCATGGGGCACTCCTCGACGCAGTCGCCGCAAGCGATGCAGTTCTCCTCGTTCACAGCCTCGACAACGCCACCGTTGACCTCCAGTACCTCCTGCGGGCAGGCGTCAACGCAAATGCCGCAGCCGATGCACTCGTCAGCCACAATAACCGGATGTGCCATGGTAACTCCTTCTCGTCTATAAGCCCCGGCGAAACGCTACCGGGTCATACCCCAATTAAGCAATGCAGGCACAATACCACTACTGCCGATGATTGCAATACGAATCAGGAAAATACCCGGGGAGCGGTTATGACGACGCTTTCGCAACGACGCTCCGCGCATGCCGTAACAGCCTCGACTCCGGATTTTCCTGTCAGGAAGTCAAACGCCCCGCCTCCTGAAAAGGAAACGGGGCGAAGCAAGCTGGTGGTTCCCAGGTGCTCCTAGCAGATACGCGGCAGCTGCTCGCCCACCAGCATATCCAGGATGCGCGTACCGCCGAAGGAGGTACGCAGGAAGACCTTCGAACCGCGATCGGGCTGCGCTTCGGACACTTCGCCGATGATGGCCGCATCGGCTCCGTATTTGTTCGCGCGCATGGCCGCAAGCGCCGCTTCGGCATCCTCGGGCGCGACAACGCACACCATCTTGCCCTCGTTTGCCACCTGCAACACGTCGTAGCCGAGCATATCGCACGCGCCTTGCACGGCGGGCTTCACGGGAACGGCGTCCTCTTCCACCGTGATGTCGGTGCCGGACTGCGATGCCAACTCGTTGAGCGTGGAAGCCAGGCCGCCGCGCGTGGGATCGCGGAAGCATCGCGTGCCCGGCGCCGCGGCAAGCACCTCGGCGATGAGGTGGTTCAAAGGTGCGGCATCGCTTTGCAGGTCGGCCTTGAACGACAGCGACTCACGGCAGCTCATGATGGTGATGCCGTGATCGCCTAACGTGCCGCTGACCAGCACCTTATCGCCTGGCTTGCATTGCGCGCCGCCCAGGTTCACGCCTTCGCGCAGCGTGCCGATGCCCGCGGTGTTGATGTACACGCCGTCGCCGTGGCCGCGGTTAACCACCTTGGTATCACCCGTGACCAGGTGCACGCCGGCTTCCTTCGCCACTTCGGCCATGCTGGCGCAAATGCGTTTGAGATCCTCGATGGGAAAGCCCTCTTCCAGCACAAAGCCGCAGCTCAGATAGCGCGGAGTGGCCCCGCTGGTGGCAACGTCGTTCACCGTGCCGCATACGGCCAACCGTCCGATATCGCCGCCCGGGAAGAAATGCGGCGTGACCACGAAGCTATCCGTGGAAAACGCCAGGCGCTCGCCTTGCGCCGGCGCGGGCAGAACCGCCGCATCGTCGCCCCGCAAAAGCTCTTCGCCCGCATAAGCAGCGAAGAACACCTCGTCGATGATGCGCTTCATCATGGTGCCGCCGCTGCCATGACCGAGCATGACCGTAGTATCCATTACATTGCTCCTTATATATGCAAACGGCCGCACGGCGTTCGATCCGCACGGCCGATCATCGCTTAACGGTGTTCGTGGTGGTGTTCCGCAACGGTAAGCACGAGCTTGCCGTTTTGCACACCCTTGGTTCCGAGGATGAGGTTCGCGATGCTCTGAACCAGCTCCGTATGACCACGCAACACGATGACCTCCAAGCACATGTGCTCATCAAGGTGCACATGCATAGACGACACGATGTTGCCGAAGTACTCGTGCTGGATGGCATGCAGCTTTTCCTGCAAATCATTGGCATGGTGATTGAACACGATGGTCAAAGAACCGGCGACCTCGACACCGGGCATCGCACACTCGTCCTCCACCAGCGCATCGCGGACAAGGTCTCGAACCACTTCGCTGCGGTTCTTCGCCAACCCCCGCCGCGACACCAAGCGGTCGAAGCTCACCAGCAGGTCCTCGGGCATGGCGACCGAGAACCGCATCAGATCGTTCGCCATGACAGGCTACACCAACTCCACCGTCACGCCGCCGGCGGCCTCCGCATCGTCTTCCAGCGCATCCTTCGCCTCGTCGAGCAGCGCGCGCACGTCGTCGATGAGCGCCTGTGCCTCATGCAGCTTCTTGGAAACGTTCTCATAGCCAGCGTCGCCTGCTTTGTGGCCCAGCGTATGGGCCCAACGGCGCTCAAGCTTCAGATGATCGTCGATCTGCTCGATCATCATCTCGAATTGACCGGTGTTGATGCCGTTAGTGCACATAACGTCCTCCTTCGTTTCCGCGACAACGCCTTCGCGCCGTTCGCGGCTCCTTGCGTTCTTGGTATGATTCGGTTATACGGCGAACGCGTTTCAAGGGCAAGAGCGGGTGTGAAAATAAACATGAGCGGTAACAAATACGAGGTCGCGCTGGACGAAACTTGGGAGTTGTTCGGCCAGTATATGAGCGGGGCCCATGCCGGGCTATGCTGCGTCATCAGCTCGGAACCGCTGTCGGAAGCGGCGGCGAAAGCGCTGGACAGCTCCTTGGCGGCTTTGGGATACGGACGCGACGCATGCACGTACGTAGTGTCCGACGGCCTTGACCAGCAGGCCCTATTCGTTCTGGTCGAAGGATTGGACCCGATTTGCATCGTAGCCGCGGACGGCAAAAGCTCCGCGCTCCTGGGGCAAGCATATCGCATTGCCCTTCCCTCTGGGAAAGCGGCCCGACCGCTTGGCCGCACCGCTATATCGTTTCTGGACTTCGAATCCCTTCTGAAAACGCCGCAAGACAAGCAGATCGCCTGGGCTTTGCTGAAAAAGCTGCCTAAGTTCGGGGAAACGCGAGGATAAGCGCACTAGGCGATCGCGCGAACCGCAAGTCAATGATCGCCTAGCGCCCACCTCGCTGAAACCTCGGAGTGCAGCGGGCATCGCCTCCACGCTTCAATGCCCCCTAAAATGACGAAAGGCCGCGGGGGAGGCGGCCTTTACGTCAGACGAGTGAAACGAGGGGGAGGAGATGTCGAAGCATTGTTATCTCCAACTGAGAATAGAATACCAAATTATTGTCCTTGGTCAAGAATAATTTCAACAATCCGCAACGAGCGTTCGGCTTTTTGCACTGACCGACGTCGCCTCCTTTGCCGCGCCGTACATGCGTGTTACTTTCGAACTCTTTACATGCAAGAGACCGCCATGCTGCTACCATGAAGCACACGAGAATGCGTTCGCGCGTACAGGGAAAACCTGCTCAAAGGATAAGGAGCTTTCATGGCAAACAAGGGACTGGCAAAAGACCATAAGGACCTGAGCATCCTGGTCACGGGCGGTGCCGGGTTCATCGGCAGCCACACCTGCGTCGAGCTGATCCAGCGAGGCTATAGCGTGGTCATCGTCGATGACCTGAGCAATTCCAGCCAGACCGCCGTCGACCGCATCCGCAAGATTTGCGGGATCGACGCCGACAACGCTCAGCTGCGTTTCTATAAGCAGAACATCTTGGATCGCGAGGCGCTTGACGCCATCTTCGCCGAGAACGACGTTGACGCCATCATCCACTTCGCCGGCTTCAAAGCAGTGGGCGAAAGCGTGCAGAAGCCGCTGGAGTATTACTGGAACAACATCGCCGGCACGCTGGTGCTGTGCGACGTGGCGCGCAACCACGGCGTGAAGAACATCGTGTTCTCCAGCAGCGCAACGGTGTACGGCGAGCCCGAATTCATCCCGATCACCGAGGAATGCCCCAAGCACGACTGCACCAACCCCTACGGGTGGACCAAGAGCATGCTCGAGCAGGTGCTCACCGACCTGTACGTGGGCGACAACGAGTGGAACGTCGTGCTGCTGCGCTACTTCAACCCCATCGGCGCGCATGAGAGCGGCCTGATCGGCGAGGATCCGAAGGGCATCCCGAACAACCTGCTGCCCTACGTCGCCCAGGTTGCCGTGGGCAAGCTGGAGTGCGTCGGCGTGTTCGGCGACGACTACGACACCCCGGACGGCACGGGCGTGCGCGACTACATCCACGTGGTCGACCTGGCCCGCGGTCATGTGGCGGCACTCGAGTGGATGGGCGGCAAAGTGGGCACCGGCAAGGCGCTGGGCCTAGGGTCGCTGGAAGGCGAAGCGGCAGCCGACGGCAGCCGCCGCGGCGTGGGCATCTTCAACCTGGGCACCGGCAAGGGCTCGAGCGTGCTCGATGTCGTGCACGCGTTCGAGAAGGCCTGCGGCCACGAGATCCCCTACCAGATCAAACCGCGCCGTGCCGGCGACGTTGCCACCAACTACGCCGCTTGCGACAAGGCACGCACCGAGCTGGGCTGGGTCGCCGAGTACGATCTTGACCGCATGTGCGCCGACAGCTGGCGTTGGCAGTCCATGAACCCCGACGGATACGCCACCGAGCAATAACCCGATATCCACCGTTAATCGCACAAGGGCTCGTAATCCCATTTGGATTGCGAGCCCTTTTCGTCGGAAAGCAAAAAGGACGCAGCGCTGAGCTGCGTCCTTTTTATCGCCATATAGGCGGAAGCGTTAATTGGCAGAGCTTGCACCGGTGCCCGTACCCGTTGCGTAACCACCGGTGCCATACGAGCTAGCGGAACCGCCGGTGGATGCCGCGCCGGCATACCCGCCCGTTCCGGCGCCAGACGCGCTAGACGACGTATCGGCATAGCCGCCCGTTGAACCGCCGTGGTAGGATGACGACCCCGCACTACTTGCGGAGTAGCCGCCGCTATACGCAGATGTACCACCTGTAGCGTAATCGTTGCCGGCGTACATTCCGCTACCCGTAGCAGCGCCACCCGTGGAAGAACCGCCGACAGAGGACCCGGCACCATATTGCTGCGCAAGCTTGCTAGTAGAGCCGGTGATACCGCTGGGATCGCCGCCTTGATCGACGACCTTCATCATCTCGGTGACCTTGTCCTCGTCGGCGAACACGTAGGAAACGCCGTCGACATAGCCGGTGATGGAAGGCAGCATTGCGGAATACATGGCCAAATCGCCATCGTCCTTGAACTGCTGCGCCAATGAAATGATGTCGCTCACCTTCATATCCGTGGTGACACACTTCGCCGCGGCCTGGATAACGCCGGGCAACTCGGTGACGGGCAGCGCCAGCACCTTGTCCACGAGAGCCTGGATGAGCTTGCGCTGGTTGGCCGTACGCGTGAAGTCGCCATCAACATAGGCGCGGCTACGAGCGAACACCAGGGCCTGTTCGCCGTTAAGATGCTGTTCACCTGCCTCGATGATGATGCGCGGGTTCTCAGGGTGATCGGTGGTGTTGTCGGCATCGGTATCGTCGATGCGCTCATCCACCATAACGTCCACGCCGCCGACCGCGTCGACCAGGCTGATCAGCTCATCGAAGCTGACTTCGGCATAATGCGAGATGCTGACGCCGGTGAGCTGGGTTGCCTCGCGGATGGTTGCCGCGGCGCCGCCGTAGTTGTATGCAGCGTTGAACTTGTTCGTGCCATAGCCGTCGATATCGATCATGGTGTCGCGAGGGATGGACACGAGCGTTGCTTGGTTGGAGACCGGATCGACGCGCACCACGATGTTCGTGTCGGAACGGGCACCGCCTTCGTCATCGCCCTCGCGCTTGTCCGAACCGATCAGCATCATGTAGAACGGCTCATTGAAGTCGGTGCTGACCAACTGCTCGTTGATGTTCTCCAATTCCTCGGACGTCTTACCACCCGTATTCAGCTGGCTGCTCACATTGTTGTACCATACGGCGAACGCGGTTCCGCATCCGATAAGGGCGACGACCAGCGCGCAGCACACGCCGAGGGCGATTTTCTTGCCCTTGCCCGACTTGCGCGAACGCTGCGATGAATACTGCGGATTCGAGCGCGAATACTGCGATGCGCCCGCCTGATTGCGAAACGCATTGTTCGCGCCGGGGCCTTGGGAGCCGGGCGTGAACGCCGGGCGATAGCCGGCAGGCACTTGGGAAGCTAGCGGATCGTTCGCTTGGGGACGGCGGTTCTTTTTGAATGCCATGCAAAATCTCCTCACAGCAGTCCGTTCGGGCCTGCGTTACCTTCTTCCGCACCGCACAGATTCCATGCGGCTCCCCACCGGCATGGTGCCTACGCTGCCCGATCTCAACTTTCCTTCGATGGCTTGACAAACGGCTTGCATCCGCGCATCAAACCCCAATTAATCATCGTGCATTGTATCATCCCAGATTGACAACCATAAAAATGGCATGCGGCCGAAACAGGGTGTTCACGGGAGCTCATGTTACCCCTCTGCCATAGAAGATTGAATTCTTACTATTTCCGAAAATACCCCTGAAACGTAACCGCTGGGTTACAGCGTTGCGTAATCGTGCCGTTACGCTCGATTCATGCAGACTTCCGTGCCACATATCGATGAGCTGGCAAACGTGCCGACCGACGAACCGAGGATGGCCGTCACGCTTGGCCGTAACGTGAAGCGACTGCGCGAACGGGGACGAATCAACAAAACCTGCTTCGCGGCCATGGTCGGCATTGGGAGACCGCAGCTTAACAAGATCGAGAAAGGCACGGCCAATGTCCGCCTTTCAATGGTCGAAGAGCTTGCCGACGCCCTAGAAACCACACCGCAAGAGCTGCTGTTCGAGCAATTTGAGCCAGCAAGCATCGCCATTCCGCGCAAAGCCCCCGCCTGGCCGTTCGACCCGTACTCATAAGCCCACGTGTGGGCAATGTCGCGTGTGTTCGCCATTCCTTGCTATCATTAGCGCGTTTTAGGCTATAATGCCCACACGGTATGGCAAGGAGCGCCTACCAAGCATGCGGGTGTCGCCAAGTGGTAAGGCACGAGCTTCCCAAGCTCGCATTCGCGGGTTCGAGTCCCGTCACCCGCTCCATCGATCATCAACGACGGCCCAGAGCCGTCGTTTTCATTTTCAGGAGGCAACGATGACCGAATCGCATCCGATATTCGACACGTTCATCTTCGACTTGGACGGAACCATCCTGGACACCATGCCCGACCTCATCCATGTCACCAACGAGACGCTTACCCATTTCGGCTACCCCACGCACACCGATGCCGCCATCCACAGCTTCGTAGGCGATGGCGCGCAACGCCTGATTTACCGTGCCCTACCTGAAGGAACCCCCGAGGCCGTGTGCGCCGAGGCGCTTGAATACTGGAAGGCGCTTTACCCCCAAACTGGGCACGCTCGCACGCGTCATTACGCGCATATGCCCGAGACGCTGGCCGAGCTGAAAGCGAAAGGATGCAAGCTCGCGGTACTCTCGAACAAATACGAAGGCGGCGTGAAGGACGTCATCCCGCGATTCCTTCCCGATATCTTCGAGGTGCTGCATGGGGAATGCGAAGACATCCCCCGCAAGCCCAACCCCACCGGTTTGTTGCGAACCATCCGCGAGCTGGACAGCGCTCCCGAGCGTACCGCCTACGTGGGTGATTCGGCCGGCGACATGCTCGTCGCCCATAATGCCGGAACATATGCGATCGGCGTTGACTGGGGCTACAACCCCGCAAGCGCCCTGCAAGGAGCTCAGGCGGACGCGATCATCTCCGACCCCACGCAGCTGCTTGAGTTCGCAAAGGCGTAGCCGCTGCACGATTCCTTCCGCAACGCGCAGCCTTGCACAATCCTCCGGAAAGCTTAACCCGTGATATTGGCATGAACGCGCACGAGTCAAAAGGTTTAATGCTACAATGATGTGCGCGCCTCAGTAGCTCAGGGGATAGAGCACCGCTCTCCTAAAGCGGGTGTCGTACGTTCGAATCGTATCTGGGGCACCATGAAACACCAGGTCATCGGCTTTTGCCGGTGGCCTTTTTGTTTCTTGGGGACAAGATTTCGCCCGTTGGGGGCAAAATCGGGGATAAAATCGCTCGAGCTCGCCCCAGTGCCGCTATTCAAATAGGCGGAGAAACGCTGTTTCCGCGCATGATTGAACGTAAGCATACGTACAGACACCATCACCTCAAGGGCAGCGCCCGGCACCGCGACCCCCGAATCCCCATATCCCGCTATCCGCGAGCTATATGCCGGGGATACCACTTTTGGAACCAGGCGGTGAACACGCCCAGCAGCGCCGGGAGGATGGAGTTGATCGCGCCGACAAGGCTGGCTGCATCCGTTTGCATGATGAGATACGTCCAGACGGGCGTGATCAGGTACAGCACGCCCCACGCCGCGGTCAGGATACGGTTCGTCCTCATGAATATCGGGTTGCGCAACGCCGCTTCCCCGTTGTAACTGTTTTTCGAGTAATGCGCGGTCAGAGGCACTTCGGCAAAGCAGGTGACTGTCCACATCGCCCCGAACAGGAAATACGACGCCGGAATAATCAGAGCAGAGGACGCCCCGGTCAGCAACGCGACGGAGCACGCCCCAACTGCCAGGGCGGAAATCTGGTCGTACAAGGTAGCCTTCGTTCGACGCATCAGAACAGGCAACAGCACGCATATCGCAATGCTGAGCAAACTTCCCCAGAAGCCATCGATTGCCGCTGCAACCCAGAAGACGATCCAGGGAATCAAAAGCAGCAGCATGTTGGTTTTCGGCTCGATTGCGTTCGTGTCCGCTGCGGAGCCTCCGTTCGCAGCGGAACCCGACCCACCCGCGCTGTGCGCCGCACCGAAATAGTCGTCCCAATGCATCATCAGATCGAAGTCGCCTTCAACCGAGTACAGATGCTTCATCAGCGCCTCGTCGCCAGCGATTTCACCACCGGCAATCGACCGCCAAACACTCAAAGGCACATTGATGCGCGTGGTGAATCCCGAGGAGAAGCCCTCAGCCGGCGTCGTCTCAACACGGCTCCCGCCTTCCCCAAGGACAATGCGGTAGGTCTTTTCGATATCGGTGTAATTCATGTCGAGCACGACGTCATGTCCCGGCCAGGCCTGTTTGCGATA
>CALEWN010000143.1 GCA_937925385.1 uncultured Senegalimassilia sp. | reverse complement strand
ATCCGGGAGTGGTCTTGAAGAGCGCCTCGATTTCCGGGAACTTGCGCGGTTGCGTGCAGAAATCGAGCACGGCGAAATAAGTGTCACGGCGATGCGGACGCAGGGAAAGCTGCGCCTCGATGCGGCGCTCGGGCGCCAGGAGACGCACGGTTTCGGTGCCGGCGTCGGTGATTTGGATGCGATAGGTGGCGATCAGATTGTCGGCTTCGTCCTCGGAAAGGTTCGCCAGCTGCTCCTCGGCGATGGCGTTGCCTTCGCTATCGAGAGGCGTTTGCGAAAGGCCGCCGGCATCGATGAGCATCTGGATCATGGCAAACGGCGTCTGCATGATGTGGCTGTAGACGAACTCGTCGGTTTGAGCGATGAAATCCTCGACCTCGGTAAACTCATGGGGCTGTTGGCAGAACGCCAACGTCTTATACAGCGCTTCGCGCAACGCGTTCTGCGAGCCAACGCACATGACCACCGTGTTCACGCGATCGGCGAACGTAGGCTCGTCGGGAAGCTCGCATTCGGCATCCGCGCCCGCACCCTGCGCGATAGCGGCGGGGTCGACGGCTGCGGCGCCCGCGCTCGAGACAACGGTAGGCTTGCGATCGCCGAAGCTATCCGCCTCGGGTTCGCGCACATCCATCAGATAGCCGCCTTCCGCATACTTCTCGTAGCTCGACGGAACCTCGAACTTCGGCAGCGGCTTGTTCTTGATATTCATGATGACCCCCTCGTCTCGGAACGGTCACCACCATACGTTTTCCGCAAAACCCCAGCTACGTCACTAGTTAACTATGTTAGTACCACCTTATGGTCACTAGTTGACTAGTCGAATATGGACGTAGGGGTTTAGAATGGCTAGACGGAGAAGGGGACGCTGAACAGGGGGCACCGCGCCCTCTTCCGGCCAACAACACGAAAGCCAATCGGGAATCGGGGGGATATGGCAATTCGCGAACAGGACGACGTGACGCAGAACCAGCGCGCGCAAGGAAAAGCGACCGCGAGCGCTTCCGAGCGATTCTCGACGGCGCTTGCGTCCATCGACCGGCAGGCGCCTAGCTTGACGTATCTGGGCCTGGGCTTCTGGATTGCGTGGAACACCATCGCGTTCTCCGGATCGTTCTGGCTGCACGAGACCGACAACAGCAACATCACCGAAAACCTCATGCTCGTGCATCTGCTAGCATGCTTCATCACACTGTTGTTCGTCGCGCTGTTCGCCGACCGCTTCTCCAAATGGGTCGCGAAGAACCGGACCGCGTTCATTGGCGGCCTTGTGGCGGCCGTGGGCACGATTCTCATCTGCAACGCCCGTAGCGAAGTGTTGGGCGCAGCCGTTCCCCACTTCGCACTCACCGTGCTGTTCAATTCCGGTTGCGCACTCGCGGGCGTCGGCACCACCATGCTGTTCGTACGTGCGGCCGGCCTATTTGGCACGTTGCCGCCCCACCGCGCGCTTTACCGGCTAGCCGAATGCACGCTCTTTTCCATCGCGATCTACTTCGTGCTGAACGGCTGCCCGCAGCCGATAGCCGTTGCGGCTTTCATCGCACTGCCCGTGATGGGCGCCGCGCTGTTCTGCATACGCCGCAAAGACTTGCGAGGCGAGAGGCAGGTGCTCAACACCCCGGTGAAGTTGACGCGCAGATTCTGTGTGCTGCTCGCCTCCATCGGCCTGTGCTCCACGGCACTTGAGCTGATCCGCGCATATGTGCTGATCAGCGTGCCACCGACGTTCGCCATCGGCGCAAACGTGGTTTCCCAGCTTATCGAGGTCCCCCTCATGATCGCCATCATGGCTGCCGTGCTGCTCGCAAAATCCCGTCGCGACGGGTTCGCCAAAATGTATTCCGTTGCCGCCTGCGCGCTTACGGTGCTTATCGTGTGCATCGCCATGTTCTCCTTAAACACGCCTGCTGTGGCGTCGGGCGCCTGGGTGGTGTGCACGTGCTACAACATGGTGGTGTGGGCCATGCTGTATTACCTGGTCTATCAGTGGCGCGGCGGCGCGCTGCGCATCGTGGCGCTTGGCAATGCGGCGTTGTCGGGCGGCACGCTTGTGGCAAGTCTTTTGGCCATGGCGTACCAAGCGTCGCATATCTCGGAAAGCGCGATGAAGGTCATCATCGCCCTGATCGGCGTGGCCGTGCTCATCGACGTGCTGTTCGTCTTCTCCGAGAAGCAGATCAACGGTATGCTGCTGCCCGTGGATGAGGACAGCGCGGGCGCGGCGGACAACGCCTCGGGAGCCGGAGCGGCAAGGCAGCCGGGCCGATGGAAGCTTGCCTGCGAGGAGGTCGCGCGCGCCGCGGGCCTGTCCGCCCGTGAGACCGAGGTGTTCCTGGGCCTAGCGCGCGGGCGGACCGCCCAAGAGATCGCCGACCGCGAAGTGGTGTCCATCTACACCATCCGAGCCCACACCCGAAGCATCTACGCCAAGCTGGACGTTCACAGCAAAAAGGAGCTCACAGCACTCGTGCAAAAGCAGGTCGACCAGGCAGGATAAAGCATTCGCGAACAAGACGTGCGCGGAATTGTCACGTTGCCGGCTGCCCTTATCCGGTAGAATCAGCTCATCCCAGCAGAAAGGAAGCACCATGATCGTACTTACCCTTCTCATCCTGTTCATCGCTGCGGCCGTCGGGTCCGCGGCCCTTGGCTCGCCGATGTTGTTCGTCGTGCGGCAGCAGGAGGCGTCCATCATCGAGCGCCTCGGCAAGTTCAACCGTATCGTGCAGCCGGGCCTTCACTTCCTGATTCCGATCATCGAGCGCCGCGCCGCCGAGGTCAACCTGCGCACGCAAGAGGCGCGTTACTCGCTCAACGGCAAGACGAAGGACAACGTGACCATCGGCACGGCGGTCTCGGTCCAGTTCCGCGTCGACCAGATGCCCGCCCAGACCGTCGAGCAGTCGGGCGTTTACCGCAGCTACTACATTCTGAGCAATCCCATCGACCAGATGGAAAGCTACATCGCCGACGCGCTGCGCTCGGCCATCCCTAGCTACACGCTCGACGAGGTGTTCGACAACAAGGACCTCATCGCGCAGAACGTGAAGGATTCCGTCACCGAGCTCATGGCGGGCTACGGTTACGACATCATCACCACGCTCATCACCGACATCGAGCTGCCGAAGGACGTCGAGCGCTCCATGAACGCGATCAACTCGGCGCAGCGCGACCAGGAAGCGGCGAAGGCGCTTGCCGAGGCCGAGCGCACCAAGACCGTCGTGGCGGCGCGCGCCCAGGCCGAGGCCATGGAGCAGACGGGCATCGGTATCGCGAACCAGCGCAAGGCCATCGCCGACGGCATCGCCGCATCGCTTGACGTGATCAAGTCCTCCGGCGTGTCGGCCAAGGAAGCGAACGACCTATTCACGTACACCCAGTGGGTGGAGATGATGGGGTCATTCGCCGAATCCGGCAAGGCCTCGACCATCCTGCTCCCGTCGGGCTTCGAGGGTTCTTCCTCAATTCTCCCGGACATCCTCGCAGCGCAGGCGGCCCAGCAGAAGCCCGAGGACAAAGACAACCCCTTCGAGGCCTAAGCAAAGCCCCGGCTTTGATCTGCCCAAGGGTCACCGGGAATGCATATACGCCACAAGAGAATCACTAGCAAATGAGAAAAGGTTGGCCCCGAAGCTCTTCCGGGGCCAACCCTTAGTAGGTTATGCCTTTATCGCGGCCGTTTTGGTTCCGCGCCAACGCCTTAGCTCGGAGCTAGCGCAGGCTGCCTTACGCCATGACCTTGCGGAACAGATCGACCACCTGGGCGTGATCGGCTTCGCAAAGCTGCAAGTTGCCGGCTGTCGGTTGCCGCAGACGGCGAACAGGGGACGGAGGTGTGTTCACGCTAACCCTTCGGGAGCGCAACGCGCTGTCGTGAACACACCTCCGTCCCCTGTTCGCCCGACGCCCCTCGTTCGCCTGACGCGTTTGCTGTCCGCGCTTTGAAGCACGCAAGAGCACCCCAATGCAAATCTCGCCCGAGGGACGCGACCCTTCGAGGGCAACACGCTTGGTAAAAGACCGCGTGATGGACAAAAAACCGAGCGTTGCACCGACACGACCCGGATTGGAGCCGAATCCGGGTCTCGATGCGGCGAAATCGACCTTGAACGCCGCATTTGCTGCCCAACTGCACCCGGGTATCCAATCGAGCCCTCCCGCAGTTGCGCATCTCTCGCATTTTCGGCCACGAGCACCGCAGACACCCCGGAAGCGCCGCACCACCTTATTCACCCAAGCACACAAGCGCAAGCGGCACCGCGAAACCCTTCCGCAACCTATAGCGCCAGCATAATGAACTCGCCCACGAGGGTTCCTTCCCTGTCGCAAGTAATGGCTCGATAGCGAAAATCCACAACGCTGCCAACATCGACACCATCGAGCGTAAGCTTTACCTGCTCGAAGCGCTCATCGAAATTGAAGCGATATTCTCCGCCTTGCTCAAGACCATAAGAATCCTCTGACGTTATGCGAATACACGCAATGAGCGCGGCGGCATCCAAAGACGTCACAACCCCTTTACCACGAAAGACCACATCGTCGATACCGCCAACCATATCGTCGGTTTGCGGAACGCTTCCCCTTTTCGATTGTGTATCTTCGACGTCAAAGACCGAGAACGTAGGCGACGCTGAGCGATCCGTTTTCTGAAGATGTGGAACCACCCAAAAGCATACCCCCATCAGCAAGAGCACAATTGCAACGACCACCGCAACCTCTATTGCCCATTCAAACATGTTGCCGTTCTTGCGCATGTCGCCTCCTTCAATTGGGGGGCTTCAGCATAGCAAACGCACAGCCACGCCCAAGATTGCCGAAATGCCCTCATCGACGAACGGCTTCCCCAGGTAATTAACACGCCCCATAGCGAAAAGGACATCTTGGACCGCAAAGCGGAAACTCGCTCCGCGCCGCAAAACCCCCGAAGCAACACCAGACTGGGCTCGATATCGACCATACAACTCAAGCAAGCACATCGTGGCGACCCTGCCGACGCATCGCCGTAACGCTATCGGCGCCCGCACCGCTTCGCCGCCAAAAAGGGCCAGCAACTCGAAACGAGTTGCTGGCCCTTACCGTCGCTCAAACTGCTGACCCTTTGGCGGCGTACTCACGCTCTCCTGCGTTTACGGCCCTTCGCGCGCAGTCTTGTCCACGAGACCGCACCCGGAAACGCAACCTTACGCCATGACCTTGCGGAACAGGTCGACCACTTGGGCGTGGTCGGCTTCGCG
>CALEWN010000142.1 GCA_937925385.1 uncultured Senegalimassilia sp. | reverse complement strand
GGGACGTTGTTTGCGATGGTGCTGCCCATGCCGGCCGGGGCGCGGGGGAGCGAGACAAGCATGGAGGTCTGTACTTCGAAGGGTGAGGCGGTCTGCCCCGTCATGTGCTCGGCTGCCCAGCGCAGTTGTTTAACGCCGCGCAGGCCTGCGGCCTGCTTGGCGAACGCGGCGATATCCGCTGCGCTGAGGAGCGGTGGGTGCTTCCACAGGTTGGTGTCATTGCCCTTGGTGTCGACAACACGCTCCCAGCCACAGTTGGGTGGAATGAGCTTAAGCGAAATGGCTTCATCGAGTTGTTGTTGCGTTCGCTCGCAGGGCTTAAACACTGCAAAGGAGCCGCACATCTCGTAGCAAGCCATGAGTAACTGGTTGCGTGAGACCTGCGTAGCAAGGTTGAGCAGCGTAAACTCGGGCGACGTGACATCAAATCCATGCTCAGTCTGCCTAAACGACCCAGGAGGCGGCTCTTGGGTTAGCAGACGGCTATGAAATAGCTTTCCGTTCGCGCGCTGTTTTCTTTCGCCCACGAATCTCCAAACTGGTGTGCCGAGCAAGTCTTTAAATACTGGTTGTTTTGAGTAATGCACCAAGCGATGGTCATGGTCGGGCGGCAGGATTGCCGGATAGAGTCCTAGTATCTGGGGTGGGATGCGATAGTACTGAAAAGCTGTGGGTCCGCAAGCGAGAAATGCCATGGCAATCCGATCGTTCGAGCGTTGTTTGGGCTAGAAAGGCTATCGGTTTCGGAAGTGCGGGGAAAAAGACAAACAGGCAAAGCACAAGCGGTATTTGAGCCAACTTTATCAGGGGTTTTGTTGAAATAAAAGGGCTTGTGCTTGGAGGTAAGCAATTTTTCCCCGCACTTCCGAAAACGCGGTCGATCTGACTCTTGCTAAAACGATTTAGCAGCGTCGGTTAAGGTGTGGGTTTGCCACCGGGCGAACACTTTTAGCGCTTGGGGCTTTATTTTTTGGGCCTCGGAGGGCGGATTTCGCGCTTTTGGTAAAGAAATGGGTGCGTGTCATGCCGTGCGGTAGGCATCGGCGCACAGAAAAAGGGCCCGGAAGGCTTCGCCTTCCGGGCCCTTTGCAATGCAAGTGTGCTTGCAAGTGCGATTTA
>CALEWN010000141.1 GCA_937925385.1 uncultured Senegalimassilia sp. | reverse complement strand
CAGGCGCACGAGCCCGCTGATGCCAAGGATCGTCGTCCGAGGTTCTTCGCCCTCATGTTCCTGTTCCTGTCCGCCATGTACGTCATCGTGTTCTCCAACAACCTGTTGTGGATGTTCACCGGCTGGGAAATCACCACGGTGTGCTCGTTTTTGCTCATCGGTTACACCAAAACGCCTGAGGCCATCAACAACGCGTTTCGCCAAATCATCATGAACCTGGCTGGAGGTATCGGCTTTTTGGTGGCGCTGTTCGCAATCGCGCTGACCATGGGCACGCTCTCGCTCGTGGAGTTCATCGCCGCCGGCGTCATGGCTCCGGCGCTTGCCGCCCTGCCTGCGGTGGCGTTGGCCTTCGCCGGCATCACCAAGGCGGCTCAGATGCCGTTCCACACTTGGCTGCTCGGCGCCATGGTGGCACCTACCCCCACCTCCGCGCTCCTGCATTCGTCCACCATGGTCAAGGCCGGCGTGTTCTTGCTCATCAAGCTCTCGCCGATCTTCCTTGTCTGCCCCGTTGCGGCGGTCATGACCATCCTCGTGGGCGGTCTGACCTTCCTGCTGTGCAGCTTCATGGCCATCTCGCAGACCAACGCCAAGCGCGTGCTCGCATACTCTACGATCGCCAACCTCGGCCTGATCGTGGCCTGCGCCGGCGTGGGCACCCCCGAGGCCGTGTGGGCGGCAACGTTCCTGGTGCTGTTCCATGCTGTGGCTAAAAGCCTCCTGTTCCTGTGCGTGGGCACCGCCGAGCATCACATCGGCAGCCGCGACATCGAGGACATGGACCTTATGTTCGAGCGCATGCCGCGTCTGGCCCGTTTCATGATGGCCGGCAT
Organism: uncultured Senegalimassilia sp.; assembly: GCA_937925385.1. Classification (GTDB taxonomy): domain Bacteria; phylum Actinomycetota; class Coriobacteriia; order Coriobacteriales; family Eggerthellaceae; genus Senegalimassilia. The sequence continues at coordinate 4,157 of CALEWN010000141.1, read as the reverse complement.
CATGATCATGTTCGTGGCGCCCTTCGGCATGCTCATCGCGAAGTGGGGCACGCTCGTCAGCTTCGCCGACACCGGCAACGTCGCCCTCATCCTCATCCTGGGCTTCGGTTCTGCGGCAACGTTCCTGTTCTGGGCAAAATGGCTCGGCAAGCTTTCGGGTATCGCCGCCCATCCCCTGAATGTCGAGACCACCGTGCATCGCAGCGAGTGGATCGCGCTCATGGTCATGGCCGTGCTCTCCATGCTGTGCTGCGTGGGCCTGCCCGTCTTGTCCACGTTCCTGGTCGAGCCTTACATCTTCGACGTGTTCGGCGTATGCTCCCAGGGCGTCAGCCAGGCGAACCTGTGGGTGGCCGCCCTGCTTTCGGCCGTGGTGTTCATCGTCCTGTTCGGCGGTTTGGGATCCCAGCAGGTTAAGCAGGTGCCCGTATACCTCGCCGGCGTCAGCGTGAACAACGCGAACCGCACGTTCCACAATTCCTTGTCCGGCGAAACCATGGCCACGTCCCGCAACTGGTACATGGAAGGCATCTTCGGCGAGCCGAAGGTCGCTCCGGTGGGCGTTTGGGCAACCAGCATCATCATCGTCATCGGGTTCTGCGCAGCAATCGCCACGCTGTACGGACTGCTCTAGGAAGGGAAGTGTCTCATGTATTTGATCCCCATCATCGTGGGCACCATCGCCTTCGCCGTGCTCGCCCCTGTGATCGGCTGCCTGCTCGCCGGTCTTGACCGCAAGCTGTCCGCCCGCATGCAGGGCCGCGTCGGACCGCCCATCCTGCAGCCCTACTACGATGTGCGCAAGCTTCTGGAGAAGGACCGTGCAGCGGTGAACAACGTCGAGGGCACCTACATCACGTGCGCTCTGCTGTTCGCCATTATCGCCGGCGGCATCTTCTTCGGTGGCGGCAACCTGCTGCTGTCCGTGTTCGTGCTCACGCTGTCAAGCCTGTTCTTCATCCTGGCCGCGTATTGCACGCGCAGCCCGTACTCCGAGGTCGGCGCTGCCCGCGAGGCGCTGCAGATCATGGCCGAAGAGCCCATGAGCCTGTTCATCGCCGTGGTGTTCTTCCTGGCAACGGGCTCGTTCAATAGCTGCGCCGTGCTCGGTCTCGAAGGCCCGGCCATCGCAGGCACCTGGATCGCGTTTCTGGGCTTTCTGTTCATCCTCACCATCAAGATGCGCAAAAGCCCCTTCGACCTGAGCTACTCGCACCACGCGCACCAGGAGCTCGTCAAGGGCATCACCACCGAGATGAGCGGCCGCACGCTTGCGAAGGTGGAGGTCATGCACTGGTGCGAGAACGTGCTGGCGCTTGGCTGGATCGGCCTGTTCTTCGTGTGGGGCAACCCCGTCTCCATCGTCTTGGCCGTGGTCGCCGCTCTTGCCGCGTTCTTCCTGGAAATCCTCATCGACAACAACTTCGCCCGCGTGAAGTGGCAGCTCATGCTCAAGAGCGCGTGGGCGGTGGCCCTGGTGGCCGGCGGCATCAACATCGCCGTCCTTATGTACCTGTAAGGAGGTCGCAATGGCTTATTTCGCGAAATCGCCGTGGGTCATCCACTACGACGCCTCAAGCTGCAACGGCTGCGACATTGAGGTTTTGGCGGCCTTGTGCCCGGGCTTCGACGCCGAGCGCTTCGGCGTGATCAACACCGGCAACCCCAAGCACGCTGACATCTTCCTGGTCACGGGAAGCGTCAACGAGCAGAACATCTCGGTCGTCAAGGAGATCTACGACCAGATGCTCGAGCCGAAGGTGGTCGTGGCATGCGGCATCTGCGCATGCTCCGGCGGCATCTTCCACGATTGCTACAACGTTATCGGCGGCGTCGACCAGGCCATCCCCGTCGACGTGTACGCTCCGGGCTGCGCGGTGCGCCCCGAGGCCATCATCGATGCGGTCGTCGAGGCCGTCGGCATTTTAGAGGAGAAGCGCGCTGCAATGAAGAACGGGAAGGAGGCGTAAGCGTCATGGCAATACCCGCACAGTACCAGGAGATCTCGGTCGAGGGCCTGCCCGCCCTGTCCGAGCGCATGCAGAAGGAAGGTCATCGCTTCGTGCAGGTGCTCGCCGTCAACACCGAGGCCGGCATCGACGTGCAGTACACGTTCATGAAAGACGGCGTGCTCGAGGTCTTCACTATCAAAGGCGTCACGCGCGAGATCCCCATTCCCTGCATCACCGACCGTTTCATCGCCGCATTCGTCTTCGAGAACGAGATCCACGACCTGTTCGGCGTGAACGTCCGCAACATCGCCATCGATTTCGGCGGCAACTTCTACGCTACGGCGAAGCCTACCCCCATGACCATCATCTCGCCGGCTCAGAAGGCCGCCCGCGAGAAGGCGAAGAAGGCCGCTGCCGCCAAGGCCGAGCGCGCCCGTCAGGCCGCTGCCGCCAACGCCAGCTTCGTCACCTCCCATCCCGATGCGAAGGGCAAGGTCACGGGTGTGGCGCCTTCGGCAAACGCCGAGGATATCGAGCTGAAGATGGCCGGCGCCGACCCTGAGAAGATCGCTCGTGTCAAGGCCGCGCTCGCCGCAAAGGCCAAGCGCGCCGAGGCCGAGGCGCAGGCTGCCCGCCCGCAGGTGTACGACGAGGCGCTTGAGGCAAAGCTTGCGGCCATGGACCCCGAGAAGGCCGCCAAGGTGCGCGCCGCCATGGCAGCTAAAGCCAAGCTCGCGGATATGGATCCGGAAAAGGCCCAGGCGGTTCGCGGGGCGCTTGCCAACGAGGCGAAGATGGAAAGCCAGCGCGCTACCGGTCAGGCAACGGCCCAGCAGCAGGCCGAGCTCGACGCCAAGCTCGCCCAGCTCGATCCCGAGAAGGCCGCCAAGGTGCGCGCCGCGCTCGATGCGCGTGCCCGCCAGGAAACCGCCCAGGCCGAGCACGATGAGAAGGTCGCCGTGCTTGAGGAGCGCCTGAAGAACATGGACCCCGAGAAGGCCGCCAAGGTGCGCGCCGCATTCGAGGAGAAGCAGCGCCAAGCGCAGGACAGTGGAAAGGCTGGTGAGTAGCATGGGAAAGGCAACCGTCATCCCCTTCGGCCCGCAGCATCCGGTTCTTCCTGAGCCGCTTCACTTGGATTTGGTCGTCGAGGACGAGAAGGTCATCGAGGCCATGCCGCAGATCGGCTTCGTGCATCGCGGCCTTGAAAAGCTTGTTGAAACGCGCGACTACAACCAGTTCATCTATGTAGCCGAGCGTATCTGCGGCATCTGCGCCTTCGGCCATTCCATGGGTTACGCCGAAACGGTCGAGCAGCTCATGGGCGTGGAGGTCCCTGACAGGGCCCAGGCGCTGCGTGTCATGTGGCATGAGCTCTCGCGTATCCATTCGCACGTCCTGTGGCTCGGCTTGGCTGCCGACGCCTTCGGCTTCGAGAGCCTGTTCATGCACTGCTGGCGCCTGCGCGAGCGCGTGCTCGACATCTTCGAGAAGACCACCGGCGGCCGCGTCATCTTCTCCGTGGTCAAGGTCGGCGGCGTGGTTCGCGACGTCGACGACGCCATGTTCGCCTACATCAAGCAGGTGCTCGAGGGCCTGAAGGAAGATTACCGTCAGATCATGAACACGCTGCTCACCGACTCGTCGGTGAAGAATCGCCTGGTGGGCGTGGGCTATGTCAGCCATGACGATGCCGTGGCCGAAAGCATGGTCGGTCCGTTCGGCCGCGCTTCGGGCGTGAACTACGATGTCCGCATGCTCGGCAACGGCTGGTACGGCAAGCTTTCCGAGTTCCAGCCCATCCTGTCCAACGACGGCGATTGCTATGCTCGCGTTCAGGTTCGTTGCCTTGAGGTGCTGCAGTCCATCGACATCATCGAAGAGGTCATCTCCCGCATGCCCGCCGGCGACATCGAGGTGAAGGTCAAGGGCAATCCCGCCGACGGCGCGGAGGCCTGCAACGTGCTCGAGCAGCCTCGCGGCGAGTGCTATTACTATGCCCGCGGCAACGGCACGAAGTTCTTGGAGCGCCTGCGCATGCGCACGCCAACCTCTCAAAACATCGCAGGCATGACTATCGCCCTGAAGGGTTGCGATCTGGCTGATGTCAACAACATCATCCTGACCATCGACCCTTGCATCAGCTGCACGGAAAGGTAGAGCGATGAGCGGATTCAAACTTGGCAAAATGACGTTCGGCTCGCT
>CALEWN010000140.1 GCA_937925385.1 uncultured Senegalimassilia sp. | reverse complement strand
AACATTTTCTTGCGCCCGATGATGTCGGTAAGATAACCGCCCACGATGCTGCCAACCAGGATGCCCAGCAGTACCGACGCGCCGATCGCCGCCGTCCAGTGCGTGGTCAGGCTCATCTGCGCTGTGATCTGGGTCAACGCCACGCCGATCAGCGATAGCACGTAGCCGTCAAGGAAGGCGCCTCCGCTCGACACCAGCGTGATCTCGCGCAGAAACGGCGTCATGGCGGCTTCGTCAAGGGTCTTCTTTCCGCCCTTCGCACCGCTCGCCGGCGCCTCTTGGGAGCCCCTGGCACGGCCCGCGCCCTTCGCGGCCCGCTTCTCGCCGCCCTTCGGCACCCAGACCGACGGCATCACGTCTCGCTTTTGCTCGATTACGTCGTCCATGAGCGCCGTCCTTTCCATTCGTTGCCGTTATTTCAAAAGCTTCTTCTCGATCTTCATGCTGCAGGTGCGGGGGAAGTCATCCACGATCTCGACGATGGAGGGCACCTTGAACGCTGCCATGTTGCCCTTGCAGTACGCGATCACCTCGTCGATGCCGATGCTCGCGCCGTCCTCGGGCAGCACGAACGCCTTCACCGCCTGGTCGCGGATGGGGTCGGGCACGCCGATGACCGCGGCCTCCTTGATGTTGGGGTGCTCCTCCAGGATGCCCTCGATCTCGGTGGTGGAGATGTTCTCGCCCGAGCGCTTGATCATGTTGCTCTTGCGGTCGAAGAAGAAGAACCAGCCGTTCTCGTCGTAGTAGCCCTTGTCGCCCATGCGCAGCCAGCCGTCGCTGGACAGCGCCTCGGCCGTGGCGGCCTCGTTGCCCAGGTAGCCCAGCATGATCGAACGTCCGGGGACGCCCTTGATGCAGATCTCGCCCACTTCGCCGGCGGGCAGCTCGTTGCCCTCGTCGTCGACGATCTTGGCCTCGTAGCCCAGGCCCACGCGGCCGATGGAGGGCCAGTTGCGCTCGCCGGTGGGCGGGTCGGTCAGCACCCAGCCGACGGACTCGGTGGAGCCGTAGGTGTTCATGATGCGCACCCCGTAGCGCTCCTCGAAGGCCTCCTTCTCACGTGCGGACACGGGCAGGAAGTACAGCATGTCGCGCAGGCAGTGGTCCTTCTCGTTCGGGTCCACCGGCTGCAGCATCAGCGTGCGCAGCATCATGGCCACGCACTGCGCCAGCGTGGCGCGGTACTGGCGGATCTGGCTCCAGAACCTGCTCGCGCTGTACTTCTCCACCACGATGAGCGTGGCGCGGGCGGTCATGACGGGGGTCAGCGCCGCCAGCTGGAAGTTGGAGTGGCATGCGGGCATGGTGGAGAACATGCGGTCCTCAGAGGTCATGGCCGTTTCCCAGTCGCCGTAGTAGCCGGAGTAGACCATGTTGCCGTGGGTTAAGATGACGCCCTTGGGGTTGGAGGTGGTGCCGCTCGTGAACAGGATCTCGCACGGGTCGTCGGGGGACAGGTCGCTCGGCGCCTCGAACTCGACGCTCTCGCCGGCCACCAGCTCGGAGAACACCGGGTAGCCTAGGGCCTCCTCGCCGCCTGCGGTGCGGGCCACCACGATGCCCTGGTCAAGCCTGCCGCCGGCGTGGATGGCGTCGTAGAGCTCTGCGTAGCAGGGTTCCACCACCGCGCGGCGGGTGGAGCACATGTCGAGGGCGTACTCGCACTCGGCCTGCAGGTACTGCTCGTTCATGGGAACCAGCACGGCGCCGATCTTGGCAAGGCCGAACAGGCACATGAGGAACTCGGGGCAGGTGTGCATCTGCACGGCCACGTGCTCGCCGCGCTCCACGCCCTGGCTCAGGAACATGTTGGCCGTCTGGTTGATCAGCTCGTTGAACGCGCGATAGCTGTAGGTGGTCACGTCGCCCTCGCGGTCCTGGAAGATGAAGAAGTCCTTGTCGCCGCACTCGCGAGCGAGCTTGTCCCACAGGCTTGCGAGCGTTTCGTTGCCAACGATGTCGACCATGTCTTCTCTCCCTTGGTTGGTTTGCTTCCCTGCTATTGCTAAGGCGCCGTTTCAGATGTCTTGCATTCGACGAGGGGCGCTTCAAACCCCGTCGGATACAAAGCCCCTATAGGGGTCGGGCCCTTCTCAGGGCCCGACCGTCATTCCGAAAGGGGAGCCTTCCTTTCGGAACCTTCAGCTGTGTTCAGCCGTTATTCGGCGACCTTGACGACGCCGCTCTCGTTCAGCGCGGCGATCTGGTCGGCCGTGTAGCCGAGCTTGGTCAGCACGTCGGCGGTGTCGCCACCCTGCTTGGGCATCGGGCGCCACACCTGGCCGGGGGTCTGCTGGAACTTCGGGAACACGCCCAGACCCTTGAAGGTCTTGCCGTCCTCGGTCTCCCAATCCATGAAGTCCTCGCGCAGCTTCAGGTGCTCTTCCTTCACGAGGTCCTCGAACTCCATGACGACCTGAGCGGCGATGCGATGAGCAGCGAAGTCCGCCTCGATCTCGTACTTGGAGTGCTCCAGGCAGTACGCCTCGAACGCAGCCTCGATCTCGGCCGCATGCGGGTTGGACAGCCACAGGCCGGAGGTGTCCTCCGGGATGTCCTCGGTGCCCCACAGGTGACCCAGGCCGATGGTCTCCAGGAAGTACTTGTTCTGGTCGACGCCGTACAGGCACACGCCCAGGAAGCCGTCGTTGCACTTGTACTCGCCGATGCCGCAGAGGTTCTGGTTGCGAGCGCCCGGGCGAGGCCACAGGATGCCCTCGTTCAGGTAGTCGACCAGGTAGTACTGGCCGATGGCCAGCAGCGTCTCGTACATGGCCATGTCGATGCTCTCGCCCTTGCCCGTGCGGTTGGCCTTATGCAGCGCAGCCAGGGTGGAGGAGACGACCATCAGGGAGTTGAAGTAGTCGCCAGCGTAGGGGCCGGGGTTCATCGGCTGCTCCTGTGTGCCGTTCTGGCTCATGTAGCCGGAGTAGGCCATGACGGTCAGGTCGTAAGCAGCGCGCTTGACCATCTTCGGGTCGCCGGACTGGCCGAAGCCGGACAGGTGCACGATGACGAGCTTCGGGTTGATCTCCCACAGCACCTCGTCGGTGATGCCCTTGCGAGCCCAGGTGCCGCCCTTGGAGGCCTCGATGAAGATGTCGGCGTCGGCCAGCATCTTGAACAGGACTTCCTTGCCTTCGTCAGAGAAGTAGTTCAGCGAAACGGAGCGCTGATTACGGCGCTCAGCCTGCTTGATATAAGCGGTGTCGCGGATGGTGTCGCCAGCGCCGGTGTTCTCCAGCCACGTGACGTCGGCACCCCAGTCGGCCATCAGGTCGCAGGCCTTCGGCACTGCCAGCTCGACTGCTGCGTAAACGACCTTGACGTCATCCAGAACGCCGAAGGACGGCTTGTTGGTTTCAAGAGCCATGATGAATTCCTTTCGATTCGGCGGCGCCTTCGCCGCGCCGCCGTCTGTTGGATCCGTTTGCTAGCCGCGTGAGTTAGTCGCGGTACTTCTTCAGCTCGAACTTGGAAGCGGTGAGGATCATCATCTCGTCGGTGCCGCCGGAGACGCGGTCCACACGCAGGTCGCGCCAGATGCGCTGAGCGCGATGCTCGCCGGCAACGGCGACGCCGGCCAGAACCTGCATGCCGTCGTCGACGACGGAGAAGGCGGCGTTGGCGCAGTAGTACTTGCACATAGCGGCCGCACCCGGGTCGAACTTGCCGTCGTTGTTGTCGGCATCCCAAGCGGCTTCGTAGAGCATGTTCTTCATGTTCTTCAGCTTGATGGCCATCTCGGCGATCTTGAGCTGGTTGAGCTGCTGGCGGCCGATCGTCTTACCGAAGGCGATGCGCTGGTTGGCGTGACGGCAGGCATCCTCGTAGATGGCGATGGCGGTGCCGTAGTCGCAGGCGCCGACGAGCCAACGCTCGAAGTTGAAGTCGTTGATGCCGCGGGCGAAGCCGTTGCCCTCCTTGCCGAAGATGTCCTTCTCCTCCAGCTCGACGTTGTCCATGTAGACCTCGCAGCAGGAGTCCATACGCAGGCCCAGCTTGTGCAGCGGGGACAGGGACACGCCCGGCTTGCTCATGTCCAGGAAGAACTCGGTGAA
>CALEWN010000139.1 GCA_937925385.1 uncultured Senegalimassilia sp. | reverse complement strand
CCGCCGTTACGCGCGGCGTATCCTGCCGCTATCGAAGAAAGGCGGCAACTATGACCCTGGCACCTGTATATGACGCGTTCACCGGCAAGCGCATCGAGATCGGGGACGAGCTGCGCTCGATAGAGCGGGGGGACGTCCTGCGCGTGGTCGAGCTTGGAAGCGACCTGTGCGGCGAGCCTACCGTGCGCCTCGACCCCGTGCGAAGCTCCGCCCAGCCGTTCAAGGCCGCGCTGGACCATGTGGGCGGCAGGTGGTACATACATATGTACGCGCTCGCTTAGAACGCCCCCATCATGGCGCTTGCGGCCTGAACCACGGCGGGCACCAGCCCAGCCGCGCCCTTGGCGATTTCAAGCGCCTTCGACAACTTGTCGGCGAACCCCTCCTCGTCGCCTTCCTCGGCGGCCGAGTGCATGCGGAAAAGCGCGAGTTCGAGCGCATCCTTTTCTTCCTGCGACAGCTCAGAGCGTTGCACGGTCTTCGCTGTGGCGTTGGCGGCTGCGTTCGCCGTCGCAAGGTTCCGGTTGTTGTTCACGATGGTCGGGGCGGCTCCGCAGCCCGTTAGGTTGGCGGCGTTGGCCTTGAGCCACCCCATTGCGGCGAGCACCCCGTGGCGCGTCTTGTCCTTCGGTATCCATCCAGCCCCCGTCACCCGCAGCGGGGTCGCGAAGCCTTCGAGCTGGCCCATTAAATCATCTATGCGCCGCTGCTCTTCGTCTCCGTAGGAGCCGTCGCATATGGCCTCGCACTCGGCTATCAGCTCGTCGATGTAAAACGAACCCGCCATGGGCTACCTCGCATCCTTCTCGGCCTGATACCACACGACTACGCCCTTTCCGTCCATGGCGGTCTACTCTCCTTCTTCGCTCACGACCTGCATCCTGCCTTCGACGACGCGAATCTTGTAGCTGTCGAGGCTTCCGTCGGTCCAGATGTGGACCTCGGCCGTATATGGCTCTATATCCGCTAGGTAGCCGGTATGCACTATGACGCTATCGCCGTTCTTGCGGTCCCAGACGGTCGTGGTCTTCAGCACGCACTTGGGCACCTTGCCGCCCTTGGTCAGCGGGCGCCAGTCGATTTCTACGCGCTCGGGGACGGCATCATTCCTGACGCGAGCCTTGCAAAGCTCGTTCGCGATCTCTAGCGCGTCGGAGGCTATCGCGCGCTCGGAGACGAGGGAGACGGCGACGCCCATCTTCGAGTACTTTTCAACGAGTTCTTCTTGCTCCCGAGCGTATTCCTTCGCACGTTTGTCGTGCTCGGCCCGTATACGCCTCACCTCGCGCTCTGAAACGGGCTTTCCGTTGACATATAGATCGGATGGCCCGAACCCGATGGCTGAGACGATGAGCTTGCACGCCTTCGCAACAGCTTTGACGAACCAGGCTATCGGCAGCCACCACCAGCCGATGACGAGCCACCACGCGCACCCGTGCTGAGACGTCTTGGCCATGGGCTACCTCACGTCCTTCTCGGCCTGATACCACACGACCACGCCCTTGAGCATGATGGGGGCATCGTCGGCCCTTACTATTATGTTCTCGAACTCGCCGCCGTGCGAATCGGGTGATAGCATCAGCGCGGACGCGCCGCGCGAATACTTGCGTACTATGCTCTGGTAGTCCTGGGTCTCGGCCAGGACGGCGCAGCCGTCGAACGGCTGCATGTGCGGGTCGACGAACAGCACGGAATCCGAGGGGTAGCGGTTGTTCATGCACTCGCCGTCCGCGCGGACGCAGAACCCGCCCGGGTGGGCGTCGGCGACGCTGGCGGGGACCTCGACCATGCGGTCGCACTCGCCCTCGTCCTCGAACTCTCCCATGTGCGTCGTGCCCAGCAGCGGGACCAGCGCGGAGGACGGCTTGGCAGCGATGGCGCCGGCAGGGGCGTCTGTCAGGCCGTGCAGCTTGGCGTACATGCCCGAATCGGAGAACAAGTCCTCGCTCGTTATTCCGAAATACGAAGTTATCGCGGACACGACGTTGTCTTGACGAATGGTCTTACGCTTTGCCTGTTCCCAGTCGACAACCGCTTGTCTTGTGACACCAGCCACGTCGGCAAGCTCCTGTTGCGTAACGTCGAACTTGTCGCGTAGGGCCTTGATGTTCCTGGCGAGCCTGCGCTTCTCAACGTCATCAGCCATAACCACTCCTTTCCGCTGTAACAAGTTTAACTATATTAAATGCAGCTGTATAGAAAAGTTAAAAATGACTATTTACAAATGCGAAAGTAAAGTTTAAGATTACAGGTGTCGGACAGCGAAAGCGGCCGGCGCACCTTGAGAACCGAAGATAGAGGCACGGGGTAGCGACCCAGCAAATCCTGGGCGCGAGCCGTGCGAATAACTGCAAACAACGACTAACGAATCAAACTGGAGGTGATAGCTTGTGGCGAGCTTGGTCGCGAAGGCGCGCATGACCGCGCTCAAGAGCCAAGAGGACTTCGCTCCGCTGCTTGGCGTGAGCGTCGTCACACTCTGCAAGTACGAGCAAAACCCCGACAAGTGGATGACGCCGGAGCGGCTTCGAATCTACTATGACAACGTCGGGCAAGACGGCAAGCGGCTGCTCAAGCAGTACGCTGCCTCTTTTTTTGCAGCATGATGTCAGGTTAAACTTATCAACATCAGAAGGAGGACTAATGGGAAAGGCGTGTTTCCAGCCGACCTACGAGGAGGTGGTCGCCATCGTCGGCCGCCGCATCGCGGAGAGGCGGGCGAGGGACGAGCACGAAACGGGCGCCGGCTCGGGCAGGCGGGCGCTGGAGGCGATTCAGGACGCGACGCTCATCGCGGAGCTGTTCGGCGTCACGACGTCGCAGGCGCTCGACGACGGCGAGCGCGAAGCGCGAGAGCGCGAGGAGGCCTGATGGAGCTGTTCGGGAAAATCGCGGACCTTTGCCAGGCGTTGGTCGTCCTGCTCCTGGTCTTCCAGGTATCCGCGCTGTTCCGCAGCGTCGACCGCTTACGGGATGAGGGCGAGCAGCTGGAGAACCGCGTCGATGACATTCGGCGCGGCAATCGCAGCCGATAGCGCCGTTTTGACGATTCTGGCGCGTGCCTTCGCGGCGGCGCGCCGCGATTGCGCCATCTGCCGATAGCGCTCGCCGTAGCGCGAGAAGCGTTCGGCGGTGCCGGGCGCGTGTATGTGGGCGGGTTTCGTCATGCCGGGCATGGTAGCCCGCTGGTCACGTTCGAGAGTAAGGAGGGAAGGTTGGGTTCGATTGCGAACTTCTGCGCCGCGTTCTGCGCGGTGGCCTTGGTGGTCACGTACTACCGGGTGATTAAGATCCGCCGCGATGTAGCGGAAATCAAGGAGCTGCTCAGGCCTACAGACCGATGCCGGCGATGAGCGCGGCGAGCAGCAGGTCCCTTGCGACCTCGCAGAAGCCCGCGCGTTTGGCGAACGCCCAGAAGTCGAGCAGCCCGGCCTTGAGGTTGCCGAGCGATGCGGCGGGGCGCGCGCGGTGTTTCGGTTGTCGTCTACGGGAGTTGTTCATGCCGTGCATGCTACCCGGCACGTCACGGAGCCTGATTCGAAAGGAGAAACCATGGGAGTGAACGAGCTGCCGCCGGTCATGACGACGGCGCAGTACGCGGCGGTCATGAGCATGTCCGAGTGGACGGTGCGCAAGCACTGCCGCCTGGGCATCATCCCGGGCGCGTTCAAGCACCCTGGCGCCAAGGAGTGGCGCATCCGCACGGCCGAGGCGCTGGGGGTGTGCGCGTAGTGGCGGGAAGGGCGTGGACGGTCGCGGAGCGCAAGGTGCTGCGCGAGTTCGCGGACTGCGGCGCGAAGGCCGTCGTCCGCAGGCTGCGCTCGCTGTGCGGGACGAGGCGCACGACGGCGGCCGTGCAGATGCAGGCGAGCCGCATGGGCGTGACGCTGGTCGAGCACTACACGTGCTCGCGGTGCGGCGGGGTGTTCCCCCGGCGCAGCTACAACAAGCAGCGCGGGCTGTGCCTCAAGTGCAGCGCGCTGTCGTACTACCCGCAGCAGCGCACCGGCGCGGAGATACGGGCGGCCATGCCCGACCCGGAGGAGTTCGGCCGGGAGGTCGCGGAGGCCAGGAAGGCCAACGCCGCAAGGCGCCAAAAGGCGCACCGGGACAATGTGAAGGGATTGTGACGATGTTAAAGACGATGTTAACCGCCAGGTCAGGCGGGGCGTTTTTTTCTGAAAGGCTCTGTCACAATATTAAGTTGATTTTCAGAGCATACGAATTACTTCACATCGATATACACTTATTTTTGTCA
>CALEWN010000138.1 GCA_937925385.1 uncultured Senegalimassilia sp. | reverse complement strand
GTTCGCGGCGATGCCCCGTTGCCAACCCCATGAAGCGCGGTCTTGCGAAAGCTCGGATACCGACCCGTAACCTGCGATCCGCTCGCCATAAAAGGGAAGCTCGGACCCACTAGGGAAAGCGACTTTCGCCGTAAACGATCGGCTGGACCCCTCGACCTGCACGCGCGCGGTACACGAAGCACCGAATTCGCCCTTGACGCCATCGGATAAAGCGGTGATATGCATCTGCCCTTGCGATTCGAGGGCGGCCTGCTGGGCTTGATGGAGCCGAATACCTTGCGCGAAGCCCAAAACGCCACCACACAACAACCCTGCCATCAACACCAAAGCAAGCAGGTGCCTGCGGCGGAGCCAAAGCAAGTAAAGACAGCATAGGCAAGTCGCAATACCGCCCACGCACAGAGCGATGCAAACAGCGATCGAAAGCAAACGCGCGCACAGCAAAGCGGCAACGCACCCCGCCCAAAGGCCCAGTGCAAACGCGAACACCGGCGGAATCGCCGGGCGTGAGGGGAACGGCGCATCGTCTTCGCCAACTCGGGCATCGGGGACAACCGAGCCTCGAAGCAACTCGCCTTGAGCGGCGCCTACCCGATGCAAATCGAGTCCGCCAACGAAGCGTACTTCTTGTCACCGATACCGGAAACCCGCTTGAGGTCTTCAACGGTTTTGAACGGGCCGTTTGCTTGTCTGTCCGCAACGATGCGCTGAGCCAACGCAGGCCCTACCCCGTTGAGCTGCTGCAGCTGATCGGCGGTTGCCGTGTTGATATCGACCTTCCCGTTTGCGAAAGCGCCACCAGCAGATGCTGCCGGCAACCCGGCCTCAGCACCCACAGGCACCTCAGAACCGTTATTTTGCTGCAAGCCGGGGACGATGATCTGCTCTCCGTCCTTGATCTCCCGGGCAAGGTTGATCGCATCAACGGCAGCGTCCTCGGCAAAGCCGCCGGCCGCGTCGATTGCCTGCTGCACACGCGCATTACCGGCGAGCTCGTAGAGCCCGGGACGGACAACCGACCCTCCGACATGCACGAACAGCGATGCGCTCTCATTTTGCGCAGCACCCTCCTGCTCCGAAGCCTCCTGCGAAACATCCACCTTCTCAACGGTGAAGGCGGAATCCGGTACGAGAACCGATGCCAAACCCGCGCCACCTGCAACCAAAACGCAAATCGCAACAGCCGTGATGCCGATCACAACCGGAAGCCGAGCACCGCCCATGTGCAGTTTGGCGCGAATCGAATCGGCATACCGAACGAAATCCATAAGAGCCCCTTTCCTTGGTTGCGGAAAGCATAGCGCCGCCATCTTGCAGAACCCTTGTTGAAAAGGCCGGTTTTAGTCGTATGAACCTTGCATGATCAAGCAAATTCAACCTGGGCGCAGACCTCCCAAACACCACGAAATGTCGTTGAAAATTCGCGATCATCTCGAAGAGTTACCGAATAACCGCTCCTTGCGCTGAATGAAAATAGCAAGCAAGCTCGAAAGACCGATCGACTCTTGGAAATCGACTCAACCCGATAAGCGCTTTGCATCAAATCAGAGAGCCGCGCACGCCGCCGGGTGTTGTTTACATGCATAGGGCCGGACATGCGAAAAGGCCGCGCATCAGCACGGCCTTTTCGCGTTTGGTTTCGTATAGCACCTAATGATCGGGCAACCGACCCATGGCGTTATGTGCAAGAAACGTTATTCCTTGCGAGGCTTTTTCTTCTTGTAGCCGGGGCACTTGTAATCGTGCGGCTCAGCGGCATCTGCAAGTTCGGAAACCCATCGATCGACGGGAAGGGCCGCCTCGGCCTCAAGCACGTCCTCGAGCTGCGCATGCGTTTCGGGGTTGCGCGGCATGAACAGCGTGCAGCAGTCCGGGGCATCCTGGGACGAGATCTCGAACGTGCCGACCTGTTGGGCCATATCGATAATCTCAAGCTTGTCGGTGCCGATAAGGGGACGGAACACCGGCATATCGACCGCCGCATCGGTGCAGCGGATATTATCCAAGGTTTGCGAGGCAACCTGGCCGAGCGACTCGCCGGTTACCAGGGCCTTCGCCCCTTCCCGACGGGCGATTTCCTGCGCGACCTTGAACATAAGACGGCGATACATGATAACGCGCAGCTGAGGCGGCACCGTCAGCGAGATTTCGCGCTGGTAATCGCCGAACGGCACGACGTACACGCGGCCGATGCACCCGGTCTTCTCAAGCACGTGCGCGATATCGTCGACCAAATACTCGCTGGTATCGCTGGTTTGCGGACGGCCTGAGAAATGAACGCCGATGCATACAGCGCCGCGCCGGGCCATGCGCCACGTTGCCACCGGGGAGTCGATGCCGCTTGACAGCAGGCAGGCTACTTTGCCCGAGCTTCCAACCGGAAGGCCGCCGACGCCGCGCACGCTGCGAGCGTACACGTAAGCAGCGTTCTGCACCACTTCGACGCCCACCACCACATCGGGGTTCTTCATCTGCACCTGTTTTTCGGGATGCGCTTCGCACAGCGCCGCGCCGATGATGCGGTTCATATCCATGGACCCGACTTCAAAATCGGTATGGTTGCGTCGAGCCTGCACTTTGAAGCTGGTGAAGTCGTCGACATCCGCCATGGCCGCCAGCGCCGCGTTGCGCTCTCCGGCGCTCGTCTGCGCCAGGGCCCCGCTCGCGGCCTTCGCCGCCTCGGCGATACGCCGCACCTCCTCGCGCATGGTTTCGTCGCCCATGCGATCTCCTTTCCCTTGCGCTCCCGCGCTTCACGCGCAGCGCGAAAAACACCTTGCCGGTCCGCCAACGTCAGCGAGGGACGTTCCGGTGCCCGAGATTCACGGGAAGGCGGAGGCGAAGCGTACTTCA
>CALEWN010000137.1 GCA_937925385.1 uncultured Senegalimassilia sp. | reverse complement strand
GTGCCGCACATGGTGACGGCAAGCAGCGTGTGCGACGAGGGGAACGACGGCTCGCAAACGCCGTCCTCCAGGGTGGGCCGGTTGTTGGGCGAGATGCAGTTGAACAGCACATATAGCACCAGCATGGCGCCGTAGGTTCCCAGCAACAGCCAAAGATCGCGATCGACCCCGCCGCAGCTTCGGGAACGGATTAGCTGCTTGCAGCCGACTATGGCGAGCATGAGCGCGCCGATGGCGGGCACGATGAGCAGGACGTTGGACAGTTTCTCCATGAGGTCGCTCTGCCCGAGGATGGCGCGTGCGTCAAGGTTGAAGGTGGCAAGGCCCACCAAGCTGCCATCGCCGGCGATAGGTTGGCGGTCTACGAACACCAGCGAAACCGTGAGCGCGGCAAACAGCGCAAGGAGCACGCCGGCGGCTATGGCGGAGGCGTGCGCGGTAGTGCGGTTGTGCATGAAAACTCCCATCTGGCCTTCGAGTATAAAGAGAAGGTAAAAAGATGGTAAAGCCGAACGCATCCGGTATGGGGTAAACCGCTCGATTTCGAGGAATTCTGCAGAAAGCGAAATGGAAGGGGGCGAAGTTCTGGGCGGTTTTGTAGCTCGAAGGCGTCCTTTAGGGAAGCGTGACCAGGGCTTTTGTCGAGCGCTTGCGGGAAATGGGCGCGAAAACCGCCCAGAACTTCGGCACCCATGGCAAATTCAGGCCCGAAAAGCTGCAAAACCGTCCAGAAGTCAGAGGGTGCGTCAAATGCGCGCTCGGCAGCCGGACAGATAAGCCTCCGTCCCCAAGTGTCCGGATTTGGGTTGGACAAATCGGGGACGGAGGTTTATCTGTCCGGTTTTGGGCGGCGTTGGCGTTGGCGCCGCCTCCGGCTAGGCGAGGGTGTGGGCGAACAGGCAGGCGGGGTTGCCTTGGGCGGCGTTTTGCTTGAAGCGTTGTACCAGCTCAAGACGCGATTGCGTTGATGTGGCCAGCGGCTGGGGAAGGGCGTCCGGGGCAAACCAGCCCACTTCCAGGCTCTCGTCGTCGGCGACGCAGGGTTGCGCATTGCCGCCCTTGCGAGGGCAGCAGAAGAACAGCAGGTCCATGTATTGGCATTGGTCGCCGTTGGCGTAGGTGACCATATACGGGGACGACTTCACGCTGACCAGGCTTACTGGCTCGATGTCGACGCCCGTTTCCTCAAGGGCCTCCCGCACGCAGGTGTCGGCCGGCTCTTCGGCGGGTTCCACGATGCCGTAGACGAGCGCCCACTGCCCGGTATCGGCGCGCTTGCCCAGCAAGATGCGGCCTTGGGCATCCTCCACGTAGGCGGTGATGCCGGTGAGCCATAGCGGGTCGTTGCCGATCTTCGCTCGCAGGTTGGTGATGAACTCGGGCGTTGACATGGGGCGTTCCTTCCAGATGCCGCGCTGCCCGCCGGTTGGGCGGGCAGTCGGGATGGTACGGGGTCGGCGGGGCGCTGCGAACGGGCCCCGATAAAGTGCTATGAACAGCAGCTACACGAACTTCACGGCGGTGCCGTAGGCCAGCATCTCGATGGTGCCGGGGTTGATGGAGCCGCTCGAGAAGCGCATGGCCACCACGGCATCGGCGCCGAGGCGTTCTGCCTCGGCGATCATGCGGCCCTCCGCCACGGTGCGGGCTTGGTCGGTCATCTCGGTGTACGACTTGATCTCGCCGCCCACCAGCTCCTTCATGCCGGCCATCATATCGCGGCCGATGTGGCGCGAGGTGACGATGTTGCCGCGTACCAACCCGAGGACTTGGACGTTTTGGCCGGGTACCACGTCTGCGGAGGTGACGATCATGGGAGGCTCCTTTGCGTTTGGGTAGGAGGCGGCGGCGCGTGCGCGCGCCGCCGCGCTGCTTGCCGTATTGTACCGCAGCTCTGTGGTCGCGCTGTGGCCTTGCGTGCTCGTCGGCGGGTCGGGTTGCGGGACGGGCTTCGGTTTTTGCGGCGTTTGCCGCCCCTGTGCTCATTCGGCCAGATAGGGGCCTTGTCGGGGCATTGCGGCGAGCGTATCTTGGTTGCGAATGAGAAGTTGCGGCACGGCAAGGAGGGGCCTATGGCAAGGGGAAGCGTCACCGCGTGCAAGATATGCGTTGCGGCGCTGGCGTGCGCGCTGGCGGCCGTCGCCGTATGCGGTTGCGCATCGGGCGAAGATAACGCGCAGGCGCCGGGCGCGCAGGAGCAGGAGCGGTTCGAGAACGTGGCGGATGTGCCGCGCGACGATTCTGCCGATCAGGGGTCGGCGCAGCCTTCCGAAGGGGACGCTGCGCAGCAGAAGCAAGCGCAAACGGCTGATGAGCTGCGTGCGAAGCTTTCCATCGTCGATTTGTCGCAGGAGCAGTTCGTGCACGGGCAAAAGCCGGCGGAATGCCAGAAGTACATCGTGCTCCATGACACCGAGGGCGACAACGATGCCGCATCGGTGGTGAGCTACTGGGCGAGCAACGGTAACCTGGTGGCCGCTCACTTCATCGTGAACAAGGACGGGTCCGTGGCGCAATGCGCGCCGCTCGACGCCATCGTGCACCACGCGGGATACGGCGATACGGGGCATAACGCGCAGTTCGGCGTGGAGGACGAATCGCGCGACGACAAGCTGGGCACCGTCCCCATCGGCTCGGCCATGGCCGATTACGGCATGAACTCGTACTCGGTGGGCATCGAGATGGTGCACGTGGGCGGTTCCGGCGATTATCCGCAGGCCCAGCTTCGGGCGCTCGATGACCTGATCGCCTACATCGACGCCTATTACGGGTTCGAAAGCGCTATCATCGACCATAAGGCCTGGCGAACGGGGAATTCCGATACGTCCGAGGAATTCGCCGCCTATTTGAGGAACTATCAGGAAGCACGCACGCACGACGGTACGGCGCGCTAGCTTTCGGCGACAACGTCAAGCGGCGCTTAACTGGAAGGAAAGGGATCTGACATGTTCTGCCCCCATTGCGGAGCCTCGGTCAAAGACGGTGACGCGTTCTGCTCATCGTGCGGCAAGGCTCTAAGCTCGGCGTCCGGCGGCAACGCGCCCGCTTCGGGCGCCGCTTCAGCCGGCAACGCTTCTTCGAAGAAATCCATCGGCGACATCCCGACCATTTGGGTGGTCGTGGCCATCGTCGCTATAGCCGCGGCGCTGTATTTCCTGTGGCCTGGCGGCGACGATGTCTCGGATGCCGATTCGGGCAGCGTCCAGACGCCGACGACGGTGCAGCAGCCTACGGCATCAAGCCAGCCCGCAACCGCCTCGTCGGAGCCGAAAAGCCCGTTGACGATGTTCGTGTCGCAGGTGGACAATTCCGCGTATCCGCAGGTCACCTTGTATACGAAGATCGCCGACCAGGCGGGTTCGACGCCAAGCGGCCTTGACGCGTCCCAGTTCGCCGTCACGGAAACCGATTCATCCGGTTCGCAGTATCCGGCAACAGTCGAGCAGGTGGTCCCGCTTGCCGTGGGCGATGCCATGAACATCAACCTGGTGGTCGACCAGAGCGGGTCCATGAGGGCGCGCAGCAAGATGGACAGCGCCAAGAAGGCGGCAAGCTCGTTCGTCGACGAGATGGTGAAAACCCAGGGCAATGTGGCCGAGATCACCTCGTTCAACGATTACGTGTACAATCGCCAGCCGTTCACCTCGAGCGCCGCGCTGCTCAACAGCGCCATCGATGCGGTTTCGCCTACCGGTGAGACGGCGCTTTACGATGCGCTGTATTGGGCGCTGCAGCGTACGAACCTGAAATCGGGCTCGCGCGTGGTCATAGCGTTCACCGATGGCGAGGAGAACAGCAGCAACTACAGCTTGAACGACGTCATCACGCTGTCCCAGCAAACGGGCATCCCCGTTTACATCGTTGGCGTGGGCGGCGATGTGAACCGCAGCTCGCTGCAGTCGCTGGCAACGACACGTACTACGATGCGGCGTCGGACGACTTGGCGCAGGCACTTCGCCAGATCTACCAGTCCATCTACGACGATCAGCGCTCCATGTGCCGCGTGGTGTTCACCTCCACGTGCCCCGGCAGCACCTCCGCTACGCGCACCGTGCTGCTGAGCTGCTCGGATTCGGGTCCGTTCGCAGGGCAGATCTCGCATACGTATGTGCCCGTGACCAGCATCTCCTCCTATGACACCAGCGTGAGCTCGCAGGATTACGTGCTGCCCGACAGCGCTTCGAAGTACTACTCGCGCTCCGAGCTGGAGAAGATGTCGCTGTGGGAGCTCTACCTTGCGCGCAACGAGATATTCGCGCGCCACGGCCGCGGCTTCAAGAATCAGGACCTGACCGATTACTTCGCCACGAAGCGCTGGTACACGCAGACGTACACGCCCGAGGAGTTCGACGCCATATCCTCCTCGCAGCTCAACGACTACGAGCTGAAGAACGTGCAGACCATGTACGAGATCGAGCAGAGCCGCAATTCCCCGTATCTGGAGACGGCGAAGTAGCGCGGCGCGAAATCGCCTGAAACGAGGAGGGCCCGCGGTTTGCGCCGCGGGCCCTCTTGCTGTTTGGGTTGTTGCCTGGAACGTGCCGGGCCTTACGAGTTCACCCAGGCACGGATGCGATAGCGCACGCCCAGCTCGTCGCAGATTCGCTGACAGGCGGCCTCGTCCTCGTGGCTGATGGTGGTTTCCACGGTGGTCATCACGACGTTGGGCACGTACTTGCGCACCTCGCGCGCGAAGTCGAGCATGCCCGGGAACGCCTCGTCGCCGAAGCGGCTGCGCACGATGGCGGCGTACTCGTCGGCGTTGGGGGTGTTCAGGCTGATGGAGACCGTGTCCACGATGCCCTCGAACTCCGGCGCGATATCGCGGCCGCAGATCAGGCTGCCCTGGCCGTTGGTGTTCACGCGCACGGGCAGGTTGTAGCGGCACTTCACCTCGGCGGCCACGCGCTTGAGCATGTCGAAGGCGCAGGTGGGCTCGCCGTATCCGCAGAAGACCACCTCTTCGTAGCGGCTCATATCCTGCTTGTCGAACGCTGCCATGACCTCCTCGAAGGAGGGCTCATGGTCGAGCCACAGGTTGTTCTCGCCGCCTTCGCCGTCTTCGCCCACGCCGTCGGCGGTTTGGCGGATGCAGAAGGTGCAGGCGCAACTGCAGCGGTTCGTCAGGTTGACGTAGAGCCCGTTGTGCACGGGATATACGATGGTCTCGGCTTTCGTTTTCGCCATGATGAGCTTCTTTCGCTTGAGGTGGGGGGCGAAGGTTGCGATGCGGTTCGCCTTCCCGTTTCCGTTTAGGGTACGCCTTAAGGTGCGCCTGCTGCAAGGTGCGCGTCCGCGGCCGGCGCGCGGTGCGCGATGCTAGCGCAGGTTGCGCAGCTCCTCCTCGATGGGTAGGCCGTCGGTGCGCGGCAGGTCCATGTCGATGGCGCGCTCGACGCAGGTGCACACGAAGTGCGATGCCTTCTCCACCGACTTTTCCAGCGGCACGTCGTTGACCGCGTCGGCGATGAGGATGGCGGAGAACACGTCGCCGGTGCCGGAGCGCTGCCCGCCCAAGCGCGCGGTTTGCACGGTGAAGGGCGCACGGTCCCGCTCATAGCACACGTTTGCCACGCGGTCTTGGAACTCCACGCCGGTGACCACCACGCGCGCAGGGCCGGTTTGCGATAGCTGCTGAGCGATTTCAGCGGCATCTTCGCAGGCCATGTCCTTGCTGAAGGGCATGCCTGCCAGGATGCACGCTTCGGTGAGGTTCGGGGTGATGATGTCGGCCTTCGCCGTGAGCTCGGCCATGCGTTCGCACATCTCCGGCGTGTAGGTGCCGTAGGGGTGGCCCTCGTCGCCCATGACGGGGTCGACCATCACGATGCAGTCGGGGCCGCCGAATTCGTCGATGAACTCGCTGACTACCGCGATCTGCTCCGCCGATCCCAGGAAGCCTGTGCAGATGCCGCGGAACTTCAGGCCGAGCTTGCGCCACTCGCGGATGTGCTCGCGCATGTAGGGCGTGAAGTCTTGAAAGCTGTAGCTGGGGAAGCCCGTGTGGTTGGACAGCACCGAGGTGGGCAGCACGCAGCATTGCACGCCAAGCTGGGAGATTACGGGAAGCTGCACCGCAACCGAGCATCGGCCGAAGCCGGTGAAGTCGTTGATGAGCGCGATCTTCTTCTGGTTGTTGTGGTTGGGCAGGGCGGTGTCGGCGGGTTCGATGGTGCTCACGGGGCGTCTTTCCTAGGTGATGTTTCCTTATGCGCACATTATAGGGGAGG